>NZ_JBQFQR010000018.1:0-82277 GCF_056536985.1 Ruegeria sp. CH8
TATGATCGGCATTGGCCAGGGACGACAGAGGCAGGCGTTCCGCGAACAACTGGCGGCAGCGGGCGAGACCGGCCCGGTTCTAAGGGCCATAAGCGTACAATTCGAAGACAACTGATCCTCTGCGCAACCAGCTTCGCCCAGTTGCAGCGGCTTTCAGTTGCGATGTCCCGAAAGTACGTGCCACCGTTTCTGCGGCGAAACGGCGGCACGTTCGTGGTACGGCGGTTCATTGTTTACCGATCGGCCTGCAGCCTCATCAGATATCCAGCGTATGCACTTTTTCCCAACGCGAAAAATGAGAGACGAATGAGTTCCACTCCTGATGCTTCATCTTCAGATAAGCGGCAGAGAATTCATGCCCCATCGCAGCCTTTAGCCCGGCATCCTTGTCATATTCACGCAGCGCATCCAGCATATTCAGCGGCAATTTCGGCGCGTCGGTTACTGTGTGACCTTCTGCGTACATATCAAGGTCATAGCGCCGCCCCGGATCGGCTTTTGAGCGGATGCCAGACAATCCCGCCGCGATAATGACAGCCTGCAACAGGTATGGGTTCGTCGCCCCGTCGGCTAGGCGCAGCTCGAAACGGCCCGGACCCGGAACGCGGACCATATGCGTGCGGTTGTTGCCGGTCCAAGTCACGGTGTTCGGAGCCCATGTGGCCCCCGACATGGTACGAGGCGCGTTGATCCGCTTGTAGGAATTCACCGTCGGGTTCGTGATCGCAGCCAGCGCGCTGGCGTGTTTCATGATGCCGCCGAGGAAGTGCTTGCCCTTCTCGCTCAGGCCCATCTCACCCGTCGGGCCTTCGCCCTCACCAGCAAACACGTTGGTCTTGGCATCCGCGCCAGGAGCATCCCAGACCGAGATGTGGGCGTGGCAACCGTTACCCGTCAGACCTTCGACCGGTTTCGGCATGAACGTCGCGCGGAAACCGTGCTTTTCGGCCACCGATTTAGTCATGAACTTGAAAAAAGAATGCTTGTCGGCGGTGCGCAGAACATCGTCGAATTCCCAGTTCATCTCGAACTGGCCATTGGCGTCTTCGTGGTCGTTCTGATACGGGCCCCAGCCCAGTTCCAACATGTAGTCGCAGATTTCACGCACCACGTCATAGCGACGCATGACCGCCTGTTGATCATAGCAGGGCTTGGCGGCGGTATCGAACGGGTCACTGATCTGCTCTCCGTCCGGAGTCAGCAGGAAGAACTCGGCTTCGACTCCGGTTTTGACATGCAGCCCTTCGTCGGCGGCCTCATCAATCAAACGGCGCAGGACGTTACGAGGGGCTTGTGCGACATCCTCGCCTTCCATAACACAGTTGCCCGCGACCCAGGCGACCTCGGGCTTCCAAGGCAGTTGGATCACCGAGGACGGGTCCGGCACCGCCAGCATGTCGGGATGTGCAGGGGTCATGTCCAGATAGGTGGCGAACCCGGCAAAGCCTGCGCCCTCTTCCTGCATGTCTGCGATTGCCTGCGCGGGCACCAGCTTGGCCCGCTGTCCACCGAACAGGTCGGTGAACGAAATCATGAAGTATTTGACGCCTTTTTCTTTGGCGAAAGCTGCCAGATCTGTAGTCATGGTCGGCTTTCCTTTCCCTGTTGGAGCAAAAAGAAAGGGCGCAACCCAGATTAGGGTCGCGCCCGCGAATGTTAGAACCCGGCCTTGCCCGGATACCAGTCGGTGCCTGCTAACGGCACCCGCGCCATTGCGGCAGCTTCCATGGTCAGAGCGCACAGATCCTCAGGTTCGAGGTTATGCAGATCATTGTGTCCACAGGCCCGCGCGATTGTCTGAGCCTCCAGCGTCATCACTTTCAGATAGTTGCGCAGGCGACGCCCAGCCTCAACCGGATCAAGACGGGCCGCCAGTTCCGGGTCCTGCGTCGTAATCCCTGCCGGGTCTAGCCCTTCATGCCAGTCGTCATAGGCCCCGGTAGTGGTGCCAAGTTTCTGATACTCGGTTTCCCATTTCGGGTCATTGTCGCCCAAAGCGATCAGAGCGGCAGTCCCGATGGCCACCGCATCCGCCCCCAACGCCATAGCCTTGGCCACGTCGGCGCCAGAGCGAATACCGCCCGAGATCACCAGTTGCACCTCACGATGCACGCCCAGATCCTGCAACGCTTGAACGGCAGGGCGAATACAGGCCAGCGTCGGGATGCCCACATGTTCGATGAACACGTCCTGTGTTGCGGCTGTGCCGCCTTGCATCCCGTCCATCACCACAACATCAGCCCCGGCCTTTACCGCGAGCGCCGTGTCGTAGTAGGGCCGGGTTGCGCCAACCTTCACGTAGATTGGCACCTGCCAATTGGTAATTTCACGCAGCTCGAGGATCTTGATCTCAAGATCGTCCGGCCCGGTCCAGTCCGGATGGCGACAAGCTGAACGCTGGTCGATCCCTTTGGGCAATGTCCGCATCTCCGCCACACGGTCACTGATCTTCTGACCCAGCAACATACCGCCGCCGCCGGGCTTTGCCCCCTGACCAACCACGATCTCGATCGCGTCCGCCTTGCGCAAGTCGTTGGGGTTCATGCCGTAGCGCGAGGGCAGGTACTGATAAACCAGTTTGGAGGAATGCCCACGCTCCTCGGGCGTCATGCCGCCATCGCCCGTGGTGGTGGAGGTGCCCGCCATCGAGGCGCCGCGTCCCAACGCCTCTTTCGCGGGGCCGGACAAGGCGCCAAAGCTCATGCCTGCGATGGTGATTGGAATGTCGAGTTCGATGGGTTTCTTGGCAAAGCGCGTGCCCAGCGTGACCGAAGTGTCGCATCGCTCACGATAGCCCTCCAGCGGATAACGCGACACCGATGCACCCAGAAACAGCAGATCATCGAAATGCGGCACCTTGCGTTTGGCCCCACCACCGCGAATATCATAGATGCCGGTTGCCGCTGCGCGCCGGATTTCGGCGTTGATCGGGTTTGAAAACGTCGCCGATTGGATCGGCATGGTTCGGGGGGTTTGATCGCTCATATCTTTCCTACCCTTCTTCAATATGCAGCCGCGTTATCGACATCGAAATTGTAGAGCTGCCGGGCCGAGCCATAGCGTTTGAACTCTTCCGGTTGGGCGTCGCTGCCTGCACGCTCCAAGAGGTCCTTCAATACTTCTATGTGTTCAGGCCGCATTTCTTTTTCGATGCAGTCAGCCCCAAGGCTTTTGACAGAGCCACGTACGAACAGACGCGCCTCGTAAAGCGAGTCTCCCAGTGCATCACCCGCATCACCGCAGACCACCAGATTGCCCGCCTGCGCCATGAAGGCGGACATATGGCCGATATTGCCGTGCACAACGATATCGATCCCTTTCATCGAGATCCCGCACCGCGAGCTGGCATTGCCCTTGATCACCAACAACCCGCCATGACCGGTCGCCCCGGCATACTGGCTGGCGTCACCATCCACGATCACGGTGCCGGACATCATGTTCTCGGCCACGCCCGGCCCGACTGAGCCTTCAACCCGGATAGTCGCCTGCTGGTTCATCCCCGCGCAATAGTATCCAGTCGATCCTTTGACGGTCACCTCAATCGGCGCATCCAGCCCTACGGCAATCGCATGGCTACCCTTGGGGTTCTGTACTTCCCAATGGGTCTGGTTGGTCTCGGCGCTTTGTGCCTGTAGCGCCGCGTTCAAGCCGCTCAGGCCGTTCTCTGCAACATCGTAACTCTGCATCTTAGTGGCTCCAGAAATAGACGGTTGCGGGTTCGGGTTCCCATACGCGGGCATCTTCGATACCTGGCAGGTTAACCAGAGCACGGTATTCGCTGCCGAAGGCCACGTACTGGTCAGTTTCGGCCATCACTGCGGGCTTGCAGGCGATGGGGTCACGCACGACTCCGAAGCCATCCTTGGTGCCGACGACAAAGGTGAAGAACCCGTCAAGATCTTGCAGGCTGCTTTCGAGCGCCTCGCCCAGCGTGGCCCCGTTCTGCATTTTCCACGTCAGGTAGGCCGCACCGACCTCGGTGTCGTTCATCGATTCAACCCGCACGCCTTCGCGTTTCAGCTTGCGGCGCAGCGCGTTGTGGTTGGACAACGATCCGTTATGCACCAGACACTGATCCGACCCGGTGTTAAACGGGTGCGCGCCTCCGGTCGTCACTGCAGATTCGGTCGCCATGCGCGTGTGACCGATCCCATGGCTGCCGCTCATGTTCGACAGGCTGAACCGATCAGCCACATCCTTTGGCAGACCAACCTCTTTGTAGATCTCAAGGGCCGCGCCATCCGACATTACCCGCAGCCCAGGGCGCAGTTCGCGTACCGCCTGACGGCCCTGCTCAACCTTGGATCCGTCCAGTTCCAGCACGGCATGGGTGTCGTTGGCGCGCAGAGTAACTTCTGCCCCAATTGCAGCGCCAAGATCCGCAGCAAGCGTGGCGAAATCTTCGTCCGGCTGATCAGACTGAACCGTCACCTTGGCGGAACCAACCGATTCCGCTCCATAAATCGCTATCCCCGCGCTGTCCGGGCCGCGATCCGTCATTGTGACCAACATTTCGGTCAGCATCGCGCCTAGTTCAGGTTCAAGTGTCCTGTCTTTGAGAAACAGGCCGACAATTCCACACATCAGCTTTTGCCTCTTTGAATTTCGTCGAGACGGAAGCTACCAGAGCGGCGCCCGATATAGCAACTATAAGAATATTTTTTTCCTAAAAGGAAATTTCTCTTGCGCAAAACTTAGGCACACTCAACCAGTCCGGTGCGCAGTCTCCCCGGACGTCAAAAGACAAGAGGGTAAATCCTAGCTGGTCTGTGGGTAGGAGATGACCGAGAGATACTTGGCAGGCAATTTCACCAGCACTTCGGGTCCATGCGGGGCATCAGCGTCAAAAAACAATGTATCACCCGGTTTCAGGAGATAGATTCTGTCTCCGTGGCGGTAATTCACCTCACCTTCCAACATGTACAACATTTCGATGCCATCGTGCTGGAATGTTGGAAAACGATCAGATTCCTCATTCAGAGTGATCAGATAAGGCTCGACCACCACACCACTGGCGTTCGCCCCAATATGGCCCAGAAGATTATACTGATGTCCGGCCCGCGTACCGGCCCGGTCAGTCTCAACTCCTTCGCCCGCTTTGGTATGCACTGCGTTTCTAGTTTCTTCATAGCGGCGAAAGAAAGAGGTGATCGGTGTACTGAGCGCGTTGGCCAGCAATTGTAGGGTCGTCAACGAAGCCGAGGTCGCGCCGTTTTCGATCTTGGACAACATGCTTATGGACAGCCCTGTCAGCGCTGCCAGCTCTGCAATTGTAATACCTTGCTGCAGACGCAGCGACTTAATCTCGCGCCCGATTGCAGTTTCGAGGTTCTTTTCACTGCTGTCCCGAGTCCTGTGTGGATCTTGCGATAGCCCTGCGTTCTCTTTGACCGTACCCTTGCGCGCCATCTTTTTCTCTACTCCGCACATTTAATTGGGGCGAACATGACACACCAAAGCCTGGCTTGTGTAGCCTTTCAGGACCAGATCAGCCCCACCCGAGAGATTCAGTTTGTTTTTCAGGCCTTTTACCCATCGAGGCCAACTGGGGCGTCCACACTTTCAAATCCGGCAAATGGATTAAAGACGCGGTTTGAGAGAACAAGTCCAGAAGTGTTGAATTAGGCTCAGGCCTCATAGCCAGTATATGACGGTAGCCGCGAGTGCGATTGCTGATAGGAAAGCCTTCGGGCAGCGGTCGTATCGCGTTGCAACTCGCCGCCAGTCTTTCAATCTGCCGAACATGATCTCAGTGCGGTTGCGACGTTTGTAGCGTCGCTTGTCGTATCGGATGGGCTTCTTTCGCTGTCTTCGGCCAGGGATGCAGGCCTTTATCCTTTTGTCTTGTAACGCTACTCTGAACCAATCGGCATAATATCCACGATCTCCAAGCAGCCAATCCACGTCAGGCAGACTGTTTAGCAGGGCCTTCGCACCGGTATAATCACTGACCTGACCGGCGGTAACAAAGAAGTTCAACGGGCGTCCTTGGCTGCCATAGATGGCATGTAGCTTTATGTTCATGCCGCCTTTGGTCTGGCCAATCAGTCGTCCTCGCCCCCTTTTTGACCCCAAGGCTGGACGCCGTGCGGTGCGCCTTCAGATAGGTCGCATCAATCATCACGGTATTTTCCTCGCCGTGATCGGCGGACAGGCCCAGCATCATTGCCTCGAAGAGGCCTTTATCACTCCACCGCTTCCAACGGTTGTACAAGGTCTTGTGTGGCCCGTATTCCTTGGGCGCATGATGTCATCTTAACCCGTTGCGATTGGTGAATAAAATCCCACTCAGAACACTCCTGTCATCGACGCGAGGTTTCCCGTGGGACTTCGGAAAGAAAGGTTCTAGGCGCGCCATCTGCGCGTCCGTTAGCCCGAAGAGATCAGACATGTTCATCGCTCGCTTTCGAACCGTGAATCACGCCGCCTAACAGAAATCAATGGGTCCTGAGTCTAGAGGAAATATCCGTCATCTCGCCCCGTTCTTTCCATCCAGCCATGCGCGAATAATTTGTCGATGACGATCACGACCATAGCTTGGGAAGTGTCCCCCATGCACGGTTTGAACGGGTAAGTCATGCAGACGCACCATCGACCGATAATAATCATCAGCGTTGCTGTGATACGTGTCTTCGATCAATTCGCCATCATAGACGATGTCCCCAGAAAACAGGATACCGGTCGCAGCCTCCCACAAAGCGATACCGCCCGGTGAATGCCCTGGCGTATGGATGACCTCGAAATGCCTGTCCCCAAGATCGACGATATCGCCATCATCCAGCAAGCGCGTTGCCCGAGCGCCGTTGACTGCATAGCTGTCCGATCGGTAGGGCAAGGGCGGTAGACATTCAAAAATCTCGTCGGTCACGTAAGGGTCGGCCAAGGTCGTCGTCCGGGTTGGGTTCTCCAGAGTATCGGCCTCCGCCTTGTGAACCGCTCGGTCTTCGAACTCGTGATGGCAGCCGATGTGATCGAAATGCGTATGGCTTGCGACCGCCGTCAACGCACGTTCCGTCACCAGCGGCACCCACGTGCGCAGCGACACAACCCCCATGCCGCTATCGACCAGCATATCCCGATCCCGCCCGCGCACATGCCACATGTTGCAGCGATAGAACGGCGTGATAAAAGGCTCGTCGATCAGGGTGACGTCTTCGCCTTTGCGAGAGGTGCGGTACCAGTCCTGTGGGTGCGCGCGTTGCATCAGGTGACCTCCGGTTCAAACAGGCGGAAATTCTCGACATCTGCCGATAACGGTATCACATCCCCTTGCACCCATGGGCGATCGGGGGCCAGATAGGCGGTTAGGCTCAGATCCGGAGCGCAGTTCGGTGACAGATGCGCCCGGCAATAGGTTCCGAAAAACGCGGCCGAGGTCACGGTGGCCTGCCCCATCGGAAACGAGCCCTGATCATCGGCGCGAACATCTTCGGGCCTCAGACAGATCGCAGCCGTCGCAGATGCTGGAGCATTCTGCGCAGGAAGAAGCCCAAAGGGCGTTTCAACACCTGCCCCGGATTTCACACCTACGATATGATTGTTTTCACCCATGAAATCCGCCGTGAACAAGGTCGCGGGGTGGCGATAAACCCGGTCCGGGGTGCCGTGATCTTCGATGCTGCCCTTACTCATGACCACGATCCGGTCAGCAATGGCCATGGCTTCTTCCTGATCGTGGGTGACATGGACAAAGGTCGTGCCGATCTGTTGCTGAAGACTTTTCAGCTCATCCTGCATCGAGCGCCGCAGCTTGAGGTCCAGCGCGCCCAACGGCTCATCCAACAGCAATACATCCGGGTTCACGGCCAAAGCCCGCGCCAGCGCCACGCGCTGACGCTGACCGCCAGACAAGGCATGGGGTCGTTTCAGCGTTGCTTCCTTCAAACCGACAAGATCCAGCATCTGCTCGGCGCGGGCATGGCGTTCTTTCCGGCCCATGCCGCCCATGCGCAAACCGAAGCCCACATTGTCGCGAAGGGACATGTGCGGGAAAAGGGCATAGTCCTGAAACACAGTGGTCGTGGGGCGTGTGACCGGCGCCACGCGGGTCATGTCCTGACCGCCGATCAGCACGCGGCCCTCGGATGGTTCCAGAAAGCCTCCAAGGATGGACAGCAAAGTCGTCTTACCGCAGCCGGACGGGCCCAACAGGGTCACGTATTCTCCGGCTTCGATTTGCAGGTCGATCCCGGACAGCGCCTGAAACTGACCGAACCAGTGGTTGAGACCCGAAAGCGTAACAGACGCGGTCATTAGTGGCCTTTCCGAAAAATGGTGAGTTCCAGCAGCAGCACAACGGCCACCGAGATCAGGAAGACAAAGCTGCCGATTGCGTTCAATTGCGGCGACAGGCCGGACCTGAGCAGCGACCAGATCTCGACCGGCAGAGTCACGTCAAAACGCGTCAACAGGAAGGCGATGATGAACTCGTCCCAGCTGAGCGTAACCGACAGAAAATAGGCCGCCGCGATGGACGGCAGCAGCATCGGCACAGTGACCAGCAGGATCACCTTGGGTTCGGTCGCGCCCAGATCACGCGCCGCACGTTCGGCGTTTTGCTGTTGCGCCCCCATCGAGGCATAGATGATGGCAAAGGCCAGAGGCAGGTTGATGACCACATGGCCAATGGCCGCCGTCCACAACGAAACACCAAACCCCGACCGCGTTAAGACGATTAGCAAGCCCAGCCCTACGATCAGATAGCTGACCGTCAGTGGAGCGACAAGCAGCCCTCGGATCAGGGCCGATCCCGGCAGCACATGCCGCGCCAGACCGTATGCGGCCAGAAATCCCAGCACCACGGCAACAGCAGAGGACCCGAACGCAACAAGGATCGAATTTCTCAGCGCCGCCATCAAATCCTCATCCCCCAGAATGGTGTGGTACCATTGCAGGGACGGCCCGTTGAACGGCGGCACCGGCAGCGATCCTTCCTGAAACGAGAACAGGACCAGCACGCCCACCGGCAGGTAGATAAAGACAAAGGCTGCGATCAGGTAAGCCCAGGGCAAAAAGCGCATCATAGCCGGTCAAGCCTCAGCCAGCGGGCGGAGAGCAGATAAGCCAATGCGACGATGCTCATCAAGACAATGGCCAGCGCCGAGGCTAACGGGAAATCCGCGCGCCGGCCCAGTTGAACCATGATGACCTGCGGCACTGTCAGCTCGGTGTTGCCGCCCAGAATCTGCGGTGTCACGTAGTCGCCGATACACAGCACAAAGGTCAGGAAGGCGCCGGTGACGATACCGGGCAGGGTCAGTGGCAGGATCACGTGTCGGAACGTTTGAAACGCGTTGGCCCCAAGGTCCATCGCCGCCCGGCGATAATTCGGGGACAACTGTATCAGGTTGGCATAGATCGTCAGGGTCAAAAGCATCACAAAGAAATGCACGAACCCCATCACCGTCGCGAAGCGCGTGTTGGCCAGCGTGATCGGTTCGGCGATGACTCCGATCCACAGAAGGGTCTCGTTTACCACCCCCTCGCGCGCCAGAACCAAGAGCCACGCGTAAGAGCGTACGACGTAAGATGTCCAAAAAGGCAGGATCGCCAGCAACAGCGCCAATCGCTGCCACCGCGGCGACACGCGAAAGGCAATGATCCAGGCCAGCGGATAGGCCAGCACGACCGAGATCACGGTCACCGTCAGCGTGATTTCCAGCGAAACCACTATCGCGCGCCAAAGATACGCCTTTTCCAGCAGCTTGGCATAATTGGCCAGCGACAGATCCCAGATTAGCGTGCGCCCCTCAAGCGACGCCAGACTCATGGCGCCCATAACTAGGAAGGGCACGACGAAGAAGGCGATGGTCCAAAGCAGGGCCGGGGTAACGAACCCCCAGCCCCGAAACTGGTCTTTGGACATGTTCACTGCTGCAGTGTTTCCAGCCACAGATCCTGCATTTCAATATCCAGATCCGCATCCGGCGCAGGATAAAGCTGAGTCAGCGCCAAATAGTCAGGTTGCTGATCCCAGCGCAGGATGTCTTTCTGCACATCCGTCAGCACGTCCCCGGCCTTGGCATTCGCAGGCATGCCCCAAAAACAGGATGAAGTCGCCAGACGAGCCTGGCCTTCGGGGCTGGTGATGTATTTGATGAACTCAACCGCCAGATCGGGGTTGCTGGCCCCTTCGACCACGCCAATGGATTGCGCCCAGCGAACCGCGCCTTCTTTTGGGATAGTCCATGTCAGGTCCGGCTGTTCCGAGGCCAGAACCGCCGTCAGCCACTCTCCCCCGCCGACAACGATATCAACTTCACCGGTCGCCAGCGCAGTTTGCGCCGCAACCACGCCCGCAACCGAGGCCGCGCGTCCGCGCATCGTCGATAGAACGCCACCGATCTTTTCCAGATCGCCCGCACCAATTGCGTCAGTTGCGATGCCTTCGGAAATGGCCGCCAGCCCCATCACCGGCAGGTAGTAGTCATAGATCGAAATCCTTCCGTCATACTTCTCGGACCAGACGGTGGACAGGCTTTCCATGTCCGCAGGATCGACCTTGTCGGAGTTGTACGAGATCGTGTTATAGCCGAATTTCTCGGTCACCGCGTAGGTCACGCCGTCGATGGTATTATTCTCAGCCATGACCACTTCGGGAAAATAGTCTGCTGTCGAGACCGCACCTTCGGGCAGGGGGGCCAGAACACCGGCTTCCACCGCTCGGAACACATCAATCCCGTCCACGACTAGCACGTCCCAGTCACCGGGTCTGGATTGCTCCAGCAGAGCCAGAGCCGCGCCCGTTCCTTCGTATTCGCGCAGGTTAACTTTGACGTTATGTTCAGCCTCAAACGGAGCGATCAGTTCGGGGTCGGTATGGTCGCACCAAACTAGTGCGTTTAATTCGCCTTCGGCCCAGGCATTGCCAGCCATAAGGGCCAGTGCCGATACACCAAGGATATTACGTCCAATTTGCATTCGTTCATCTCCTGTTGATTTCGGGTCGCCCGGTTTTTGAGTGGGTCTGTTCGAAAAAACTTGAACAGCCTCATCTTTTTAGTCAACTCTAAATTTAGATTTGGGCCAAACAAGGACGGTCTCCCCGATGACAGGATTAAGAGAGCGGCAAAAAGCAGCACGCGAGCGTCGCATCCTGGAAGCCGCTTCCACAAAGTTCCGATCGCACGGATATCGGTCCGTGAAAATCGAGGATCTGGCAGAAATGGCAGAGGTGTCGGTTGGAACAGTCTACAACTACTATGAGACCAAGGGCGACATTCTGATTGCCACCGTTGCCATGGAAGTTGAAGAGGTCATTGCCGCAGGCGCTCCCATCCTGGCCGACCCTCCCCTTCGCGTTGATGACGCGATACTGGCGTTGATTTTCCAATACTACGATCACTCACTTGAATACCTTTCCAAGGAAATGTGGCGCACGGCGATTGCTCATTCCATTGAACATCCCAACACGCCAAGCGGTCGGCGATATGCGGAACAGGATCGTCGGCTGGTGGCGCAAGTAACTGAATTGATTTCGGTTCTGCAGGATCGAGGAAAGGTTCGCCGAAACCTGGTCGCGACAGATTTGGGCGTGCTTGTCTTCAGCGCATTAAATCAGGCGTTCATCGAATTCATCAAACAGGATGAAATGATGCTCTCACAGCTTAGAGATCAAATCACCGCACAGATTGTTCCAGTCGCGAATCTCATTTCAGTAGATGCTTCACAGTCGGTTAAAGGTTAGAGGCAAAACGATCATAATGTGTTTTTTACGGTTCTGTCGCAAAATCGCAGCGTAGTTGAGAAGAACCGACGCTCGGATCGATTATCCTGCCAATTGGACAAGCTGCTGGTAAAGACAGATTCTTGGCGTGAGCCCACCTTTTCGGATCCTGTCGATCATTTCGACACCCGCCAATGTGGATTCCGCTGAAGTGAAGGCTTTGAAGCCCAACATTGGGCAGCACCGGCGTTTGATGAAACGGTGGTCTTGTTCCACAATGTTGTCTAGGAACTTAGTCCCCTACCAGACCATCGATCAGTTCGACAGACAGACTAAAGAGTTTGCGACGGAGACGAACGATCTGCTACCAGACTTCGCCGTATATTCGACGAAGACAAACCGTTGCTACCCTACAAAAAATATTTCGTAGGGTAAAAGATTGATCCATACATACCCCACGAGAATTTTTTCGTGGGGTAAGCTATGATCAAGTATCACTCTGCAACCGGGACCGCTGCTTGGACAGATCTTCTACGATCCCTGAAAGACAGCTCGATTTCCAATCTCCGCGGATCACCCAAGCTGAAGTCCATTGGCAAAAAGGCCTATTGGTATGATCACTACAGAATCGGGAACGAAATCATCGACCGATATATCGGTGAAGACAGTAAAGATCTCAGGGATCGCTTGTCCCGACAGAAAGCAATCATCGAAGTGGAAAAGCAGACCGAGCGTGAGCGAGCGCGCCTGATGCGCTCGCTCCGCGCCGAAGGGTACTTGATGACTGATGTCGGAAGCGGCCAGGTCATTGCAGCCATGGCCAAGACTGGCGTATTTCGCCTCGGAGGCACATTGGTTGGAACCCAGGCCTTCCGGTGCTACGAAGGTGAGCTCGGTGTCCGGATCGGATTTGATCAGGCGGCCATGACCGACGATATCGACATTGCCAGCTTCGAGCGTCTTTCCCTTGTTCTAGGTGACACCGTCGATACCCCTTTAGACGAAGTCTTTTCTGAGATGAAGTTCGATCCGGTCCCGGCTCCGGAAAAGGGGAGGGTTTGGAAATGGCGGCAGACGAATCGTCAGACACTGGTTGAATTTCTCACCCCCTCATTAAGCGAGCAGGAAGGACTTCGTGATCTTCCCGCTCTTGGGGTAAGCGCGCAAAGCCTTCATTTTCTCAACTATCTGATTGCCGAGCCCTTACAGGCGCCGCTTCTTTATCGCTCCGGCATCCTGATACAGATCCCCCGCCCGGAACGATTTGCGATCCACAAACTGATCGTCGCCGACGGGCGTCGCGGAGGTCCGGATGAACTGAAGTCAAGAAAGGACCGGGCACAGGCAGAGTTCCTGATCGAAGTTCTGCATCAGAATCGTCCCGAAGATCTGACCGAGGCGTATGAGACCGCCCTGGAGCGCGGACCAGCCTGGCGGGCTCATATCTCGGGAAGTCTCGAGTTACTACCTCAGACAAAAGCCATTCTTACTACACAGTCGAAGTGAACCAACACGGCTTGCGGACACAGCAAAACTAATTTGAACACCAGAAAATTCTCCAGCGAACCGCAAGGCCTGTTTGTACACTGCGGTGCCAAAAACCGGAACAAGGTTCCAAGAATGTATAATCCCCGAAGAAGGGACCCCCCTCATTCCACTTCATAGACCAGGGGCCTGCTTATATCCCAATAAGCCGTCTGGCTTCTAGTTTTTTTGTGTGGGGATTGTAGTGAGATCAATCCGTTTCGCGTACTGCCTCTCGATGCCCGCTGCGGGCACCGGTTAACGGGAACCCTGACGACGAGGGTACGGAATAACCGCCGCCAGAGTGCCCTCATGCTCTTCATCCAAAGCCGCTCGCGCGGATGAAGGTCATGCCTCACTGCCACATAAACCCGGATGACCCTGTGGCCGGTCATCGTCAGGTTCAGCCACCGGGTGCACTACGCTGCGCGTTATGTGAAAATATTCGGGGTATATTGACTCTTGAGGTGTTGCACACATGAGGCTTGGACTTTTCGTGGCTCGGTTCGGGTGGCTCTGGATAACAAGATGCGAGGATTTTTGGGACTTGGTGAACACAAGAGCAGTCTACTGGGCTCCGGCTGCTAACGTGCAAGGCGGCGGAAACGGAAGAGAACAATGGACGATGTGGCCTAAGGATCGTGAGGCTGGTTCAGGAGAACCAGCTTACTACAAAGTGCTTCGAGCACGTAGTATTGAATCGGACCGGATCCGCCAACGCCATACGAGCCAGCGGCATGTCATAGTGCCGCAAAAATATCAGTACGCGATCCGATGCTTTTACCGGCCACTTACCTCTTACGTTTTGGGCGTCCACACATGTAGCAAAGTTTCCGACACAACCCCGCACCAAACGTCAGCAGGTCGAGGCCCAATCAACAAAGCCCTTGATTACTTGGAGCAGATCCCGCTCGGGGCAGCGCTCGATTTGGTTGGCCAGTTTGTCGATACTCAGCCTGATATGTCCCACATCTGCTGGGCGGGCGGGCGGAATTTTTTGGTACGTCAAGCGCTTGCCAACGACTTCTTCCAAGGCTGCCGCGATCTCTAGGATGGTTGAGGACCGACCCGAGCCGATGTTGAAGATTCCTTCGGCCTGGCTGATCATCAGATCCCGCACGGCACCCATTGCTTCAGTGACATCAATATAGTCGCGTTCGGCTTTCCCATCGCCGAAGATTTTTACCGGCAGGTCTTGCATCAACTGTTTGTAAAAGACTGCAACGATTCCTTGGCCATCAGCTCCGGTCTGACCCGGCCCAATCGGATTCGACAGACGGGCAATAAGAGTCGATATACCATGGGTCTCGCCCAGCAACTTGACGTAGTTCTCGGCCGCCAGCTTTACGATCCCATAGCTTGATATGGGCACGCAAGCATCTACCTCAGTGTAGGGTGCGTCCTGCCCCATACCATAAACCGTACCGGCGGATGACAAAAGCACCACACGTTCGATGCCTGCTGATGCCGCTGCGCGCATGATATGCACGGTTCCGATGAGGTTGGAATTGATGTCTTGCTCCAACGCCAGATCCGAGCTGCGCGACTTCGAGACCGAAGCGGCATGGACAACAGTATCCACCCCCTCCATGGCGGCCTGCACCGTGAAGGGGTCGAGCATATCCAGCCGTCGTACTTCGATCCCATCCAGAATCCGTGTGTGCCAAGCGCTGAAATTGGCCCGCGCGCTGCGCGAACCTACGGTGACTTCGGCACCCGCGTCCGCCAAGAGACGCGCCAAGTGAGGGCCGCAAAACCCGGTTCCCCCAATGAGTAATACCCGCTGCATGCTCGCATCATTGCGTGTTGGGTGTGCCTGCACAACCCTATGATCATTGACTTTGCACTGCGCCACGCAGATTTTGTTGCACAAACACAAAGAACCCGGCGATAGGGCGCCTGGCAAGAGATTAGAGTATGCCCAAGCACAAACACGCGGTCATTTTCGCATGTGACCATAATTACATATGGCCTGCACTCTTGGCTGCCAATGCCGTGTATGATCACGCGGCAAGCAAGGAATTCGATATCCGCATCTTCTCCTCTACCTATGTCCCGGACGGTTTCACCGAACGATGCCGACCCGGTGTGACGGCTGAGCAGCTGCCGATGGGCGACTTCAGTGTAAAAACCGGAATCACCGAACGCTACTCAATGGCGACGTTCCTGCGGCTCTTCGCAATCCGCAAGATCGAAGCTGACTATGACCGGATATTGTATCTCGACGCGGATGTTGCCGTGCGGCATGGCGATGTGAATGTCTTTTGGGAGGCCGATCTGGGGGGGCGACCTGCCGCTGCGGTGCGCGACTGGTTCAACTGGGGGCCGGTGAAACCTTTGAATGAGGGCTACATGCAGTCGCTCGGGATCTCCGAGGCGACGGGGGGCTATTTCAACTCGGGCTATCTTTTGGTTGATGCCAGGGAGTGGGCGCGCCAGGATTTGGTAGGTGAAGTCCTGCGTTTTCTCGACTCCTGCCCCGAGCTTTGCCGGTTCCACGACCAAAGCGCGCTGAACTACGTGCTGAAGGGCCGTTGGGCTGAGGTGTCGCCGCTTTGGAACTGGCAAACCAAAATTCTGCACCACATCCTGATGATTGAAACCCGCGATCCACATGTGATCCACTTCAACGCCCGCCGCAAACCTTGGCGGGACCGTGAACGGATGATCGGTGTGGCTTTCAAGGATCCACTCAAGGATTTGGCTCATGCAGTGGGCTGGGATGCGTTTGACGATGAATACTCGATGGGCCCGATGCGCCGCCGCAAAGAGCGGGTGCGGGCCGAAACGATCGCAGCACTGTATCAGAGCCTGCCAACCTATATGTCACAAATATGGCCATATCTGAGCCGCGACGATTTCATCGATACCCCGCATGGCGAGCGGGTGATTGACATCGTCGATGCCAGATCAGCCAACGTCGATCCTTAGGGCAGGCCTTTTAATGCGTGCCAGCTTGGAGTCGAACGCGTGTGTGGTTGATCTTTTTTACACGTTACCAGATAAAACCAGCCTAAATCTCGATTGTAAGCGGTAGGAGTGGACATAAATGGAATCTACGGACGATGCTCCAGCAACTGAGCGTGAATTTGGCGCGGTTGTGCCCTTCTTACCCACAGGATCTTTGGATGCAATTGCAACCGAGATGGGGACGGATAAGCGTTCAGCCAAACACGACTATATGCGCTTTTACGAGGCACTTTTGTCGGGCTACCGCGATCAGAAATTCACAATGTTAGAGCTTGGCGTCGGGATTCCAAGCAGACGGGCACCATCCTTGCGCACGTGGAAAGAATTTTTTCCAAATGCGGATATTGTCGGGATGGATATCCGTGAGGTCTCCAAGGAATTCGAGGAAAGCCGCGTGCATATCGAGATTGGTGACGCGTCTAACCCCAAAACGCTGCGACGGATTTTCAGACGTTGGAAACCCTCAATTGTCCTTGATGATGCCAGCCATTTCTGGTCACATCAGATCCTCGGATTCAAAACGCTGTTCCCGATGCTACCGCCTGGAGGCATCTATATTTGTGAGGACGTGCATACGTCGTTCAGCGGCGAACCCGGCCAATCAAAATATGCTGATTGCGATGAGAGCTTCTGGCAGCTTGTCGCCCGGCTGCAAACGGCAATTGCCAGCGGCAAGTCACACCCGCATATCAGTGATCGCCATGAACAAAGAATGGTCGCCTGGATTGACGCAATCCTCGTGTCACGCAAGACGGTTGCCATTCTCAAACGCCAGAAATCGCGCAAACGGGATCTGCCCAAGGCCAAATCCTGAGAAGCGCATCCAGCATCACACGCCGCGTTGCAAAAACGCGTTGCCTTCCAGTCTATGGGTCTCGGCATAACCATGCGCGAGCAACACTTCGATGATGTCCGTCGTCCAGCGATCGCGATGGGTGATCTCGAGCAGGATGGCATCGGGCAGGCGAGCGCTTGGACAGCTCAGAAGGCTGTGTAAGGCAGCATCCTCATAGCCTTCGATGTCCACCTTGAGCACGACCTTGTCCCACCTCACTTCTGGCCCCGGCAGATAGTTGGACAAAGGCGCCACTTGCACGTCAACAGCGCTTGTTTCGCCATCGCCTGTATAGCGCAGGCTGGCCTCGCCTGCGTTATGGGGAATCTGCAACGTGGCCTGGCCTGCTTCGGCGCCAATGGCACGGTCCACAATTTCGATCGCGGCACTAAGTTCGGTATTCACCACGATATTGGCTTGCAAACGCTCTGCCATGGCAGGGTTCGGTTCAAATGCCAGTACTTGACTTCCGGCGCCTGCCTGTTGTGCGACGCAAATGCTATAAAGTCCCATATTTGCACCGATATCCAGAAAACAGACTCTTTGACCAGCCACTGCCGCGCTGATGAGGGCCAGCGACTTCCGCTCTTTGGGGTGTCCGTTCATCCAAAGAAAAAAATCGGTGTAGTTTCGCGCTGGATCGATGTTAAACACCAACCCCTCGTAGCGGATTTGGGAAGGCGGCAGCGCCGCGCGAATAAGGCGCCTCACTGGCCCACGCCCGGCAAGCTGGGCGGCTTTTGCCAGAGCCCTTTGCGCCGCTTCGCCAAGATGGTCCACCGAAGATGACATCAAAGTCCCACCCTTACTTGCTGAATCCGCTCGGCCATCCTGGCGCAGCAAGTCTGATGGGCGGCGGCAATGGAAGGAACTGCCATCAGGGCATCCAGCTCGGTCCTCAAGGCGGGCAGATGCCGGTGGATCGACGTGTCTTCTTTCTTGTTTGTGTTTCGTTTGTCCCAGAAATGCTGACCATGTCGACGTCCGCGCAGCGCGGCGCTGGCCCCGATCGGTTTCATTCCCGAGCCGCGGATTTTCTTGAGTTGGAACACGTCGTAGGTTCGCACTGCGTAGTGGTTTACCTGTGCCAGGGCGTTTTGCCGTTTGCGGTTTGGATTGTCCTTGGCTGGCATGCCATTGTTGCGCTTGCCATGAATCATTGCCTCAGGCACAACCGCGCCATCATTATCGATAAAGCGAAGCCCAGCTGCCTCTGGCGTGAACACTGGTCGGTGGATGTATAATCGCTCAATCCAATCGCCGGTGCGAAAAAAGCACTTTACGGGTTGATTTGGCGGCGCGCCAGCAGGGGCCGCGCGCGTGAAGCCCTCAGTTGTCAGTCGCTCGGCTCGCCAGTTTGACAGGAAACTATCCCCGAAAAGCCGCCAACTCAGCATAGCTCCGTGCCCATCACCTATTGCGGAAATCAGATCGCTGACATGGCCCGCACCAGCATGGATATTGAGAAACTCGTCGCTATCGATCCAGCAAACCCAGGTTGCCGCCTGATATAGTGGATGCGCTTGGGTCAGCGTGGCGGCATGGCCCTGAGCACTTTCATCCGGGCGCGGGTTGGTACGGATATGGGTGATGGCCCCTGCTGCGGCAACCGTGTCCAGCAGATCGTCTGATCCGTCGGTGCAATTGTTCGAGAAGATCAGAATGTTCTCAAACCCGATCGCTCGATGATAAGCGATCCATTCCAGCAAGAACGGCCCTTCGTCTTTCTGAGCTGAAAACAAAAGTGTGCCAGGCGTGGTGGCATTTTCAACGGAAAGGGGAGTATTGACCATGTACCGGCTTGCCGTGTGTTATTGCCCTTGCGAGCCAGGGGTGTCTAAACAGAAACTTCAATCCGGTTATCATTGTTGCCCTTTCAAATAAACCGGCTTAACTTTCGCCGCAATAAAAAAGAGAGGCTGTGGCATGGGCATTGACTGGGCTGGTACGCAGATGTTGATCGAAGCTGCCGGGCAGGAACGTCCTACGGGTGACACCTTGATGTTAGGGCGACAAGAAGTGTTTGTCGCACCGCGTCTGCGTGATCGTCTTGCAGATGAAATTGCCGCAGCGCCCCATGGGACACGCCCTGACCAGAGTGCCTTTGAAGGCTATGCGGAAGACCTGCTGGCTGCGATCGGTTTCGAAGGTATGAAATCCATGGACGCCACCGCCTATGAGGGCTGCGACTACGTCCATGATCTGAACCAGGCAACCCCCGGAAAGCTTGACCGGACGTTTAGCCTGATCTTTGACGGCGGCACAATCGAGCATGTGTTCAACGCGTCGCAGGCGTTTTTGAATGTCCATAATATGCTCAAGCCCGGCGGGCTTTTTCTGGGCATGTCACCCGGAGACGGGTGGTTCGGCCACGGCTTCTGGCAGTTCAGCCCCGAGATCGTCTATAGCTATTTCGGCAAAAGTCTCGGATATGAAGTCCTGACATGCCTCGAATATCCCTCGCTTCCGCGCAAACGTCCTTGGTCGATAGCTGATCCACACATGACCGGTAAACGCGCCAAACGCCGCAGCAACAGTCCGGCGGTGTATCTCGCCTTTCTACTGCGCAAGCCTTTGCATGCTCGCAAGCCGTCGCCGGTACAACAGAGCGATTATGAGGCGCGTTGGTCAGATGCAGAAGGCAGCGTCGCGTGAAGATCACTCAGGTTACCTGCATGAAAAATGAAGGGCCGTTCTTGCTGGAATGGATTGCCTATAATCGCATCATCGGAGTAAGCGACTTTCTGATTTATACCAATGATTGTACCGATCATACCGATGCTCTGCTTGATACCCTGTCCGCGCACGGGGTGGTCAAACATCTTCCCAATCCAGCCCAACCCGGTCAGCCGTACCAGATGACAGCGCTAAAAGCAGCTGCCTCTAACCCGCTGGTGCGTGACGCCGATTGGGTCTTTGTCAGTGACGTGGACGAGTTTCTTGATATCCGCACCGGCCAAGGGACCATCCCGGATTTGATCACCGCCTGCGGCAACCCCAAAGCAATCTCGATCACGATGCGGATGATGGCGAATGGAGGGATACATCGCTTCGAGGATCGGCCAGTGATCGAGCAGTTCACGCATACACATGATGCCGCTCTGTGGGGAGAGGAGAAGGCGATCGAGGTCAAGACCCTGACCCGACGCGACTTTCCCCTGAAGTTCTTCGGCGCGCACCGGCCTTTTGTCCGCGCAAGTTTTGATCCCGCGACAGAGAATCTGTCCTGGACCGATGGTTCGGGTCGCCAGGTGCCGCAGCCTTTCCTGACGGTTGCGAACAAGCGCCGCCGCCATCGCTTTCCGGCTGCGGGCGCCAGCACATTGGCCGGGCTGAACCATTATACGCTGCGCTCGCTGGACAGCTATCTTGTCAAGTCTGAACGCGGCGACGTAAATCGCAAGTATCGCAAGTTTCAAACCAAATACTGGTCCGAGCGCAACGAGGATCACCAAGAAGACAGATCCATCACTCGCCGCCTGACTGAATTGACTGCCGAGATGGACCGTCTTAAGGCGCTGGATGGAGTTGGCGTTGCTCATGACGCCTGTGTCGCTGCCCATCGCGCATTGGTGGCGCGGCTGCTGGAGCGGCCGGAATTTGTTGCCCTGCGGGACGATTTAATCGCCATCAGCCCAGCTTTGCGGCGTAGCCAGAAGGCCGCCAGCGTCTGAAAAACCAAAGCGGCTTGCCTATGGTGTTTGGGCCTGAGAACCATTTATAGTGATGAAAACACTAAGATGGATTGTAACTACAATCCTTTTGAGCGCGCGGCGACGGAGCAGCAATGCAGGTCATCTTTCATACAGGAAGTGCGGGGGCGCAATTTTCTGTCCTGCAAAACCTCATGGCTGCAAAGCGTAAGAAACTTCTTGAGCAAGGGATATTGTTGCCCAAGTCTGCGGGCCTGACCGACCACTATACCACCTTTTTCGCGGGTAGCGCGCAGTTGGCCTGGCATCCCTACCGCGAAGCACGAGGGTTCAGCGACCCGGAAGTTCTGATGACCGCCGCGGCCGATTGGTTTGACCAGATCGGGCTGGAGATTGTACGGCACCGGCCGCGCGCTCTTTTGCTGACGATGGCCGACATGTGGACCTGGTGCGACAGTCCCAAGGCGCTGAACACTTTTTTGAACGCCCTTTCGCGCTTTAGCGACGACATACGCGCGGTGGTGCATCTGGCGCGGCCTGAGGACGCGCTCTGCCAACATTTTATCTGGCAGGTGCTGGCGGGTCGGGTTTCGGGACTGTCGCGCGAAGCGGAGCTGGCCCAAAGCCCGGATAACTGGTGGGGCGCAGCCCATGTGCAGCGGCAAAACTGGCTGGAATCCGGTGCCGATATCCGCAGTGCCGTGCACACGCCCAGTCCCGGGCTGGATCAGGGCGCTATGCTTGACTTCTGGCGTAAGGCTTTCGAGCCGTCATATCTGCATCTTCGCCCGTTACCCGCAGTCTTTACCCATGAAAGCTTGCTCGCCGAATTCAGGACTGCTTTTGATCTAAAAGCCCGCGTCGGCAAGATTGATCCCGCATTCCGGCTAGATGAGCCTGCCTATCCAGGCCGCCTACTCACTCAAAGACTCTTGCGGTTGAATCTGGAACTGATTGATGTCGAGCGCAGGCTTGATCTGGGGCATATTCCACATCGCATGCGCCGTCAGATCATCAGCCGCGTGCAGGCACCTGCCCAGGAAGCACCGCTGCGCCCGGAGGATTTTGCTCCACTGGTCCAAGGCATCGAGACCGAAGATCTTTTTTCGCCTTCACCCAAGCCGCATGCGCCCGTCTCGATTGAGCCTGACGATGACTTTGATCCGTCGCCTCTGCTTGTGGGGTTTGAGGAGGCGGTCCGAGATCGGATGTCCCAAATTCGCGACCGGCGCGTGCGCCGCAAATCAGAGGCGGAAGCACGGCTGGAAGCCTCGGCCAAAGTGGGCCTGACCCTTAGCGCTGATGGCGCCCGACTTTTGAACCATCAGGGCCGCGAGCTTCTTGCGGGCATCAGGCATAACCGCTTTGCCCCACGCAATCACGGCGTCGTCAGTTTTGACGAAACCCAGGACATGCCGTCCCTGCCGGTTGATCCACCAGCACCCTCGACCGGCACGCTGGTTGTCGGCTGCATGAAAGATGAAGCCCCTTACATCCTGGAGTGGATCGCCTTTCACAAAAGCATCGGCGTCGATCACTTCCTGATCTTTACAAACAATTGTAGCGACGGAACCGATGCGATCCTCGATCGGCTGGCCGAGCTGGGGCATGTCACCCATGAAAACAACGATGAGTGGAAAGGCAAGTCGCCACAGCAGGCCGCGCTGAACAAGGCTATAAAGATGGACATCTTTAAGCATGCCAAGTGGTTGATTCATATCGATGTGGACGAGTACATCAACGTCCGCTTTGGCAACGGCACCTTGGCAGAGGTCTATGCAGCCGACCCGGACACAACCAATATCGCCATGACCTGGCGGGTCTTCGGCAATGCTGGCATTGACGAGATTGGCGATGCTAGCGTGATCCACCGTTTCACCCAGTGCGCGCCGGCCTATGCACCTAAACCCCATACAATGTGGGGCTTCAAGACGGTCACCAAGAATGTCGGCATTTATTCAAAGCTCAGCTGTCATCGCCCCAACAAGCCTTTCGACGAGCTTGAGGTTCGACCCAAATGGCTAAACGGCTCACTGTGCGACATTACCGATGAAGGTCACAAGCCCGGCACGTGGCGCAGCTCGATCCGGTCAGTGGGTTATGACAAGGTGCAGCTCAACCACTATGCTTTGCGCAGCCGGGACAGCTTTATTGTCAAACGCAAGCGAGGCCGCGCTCTGCACACGACGCGCACTATCGGGTTCAATTACTGGGTACGCCATGACTGGAACACGCATGTCGACCGGACGATCCTACGCCATATGGATCGGATGGAACATGAAAAAGCCAAACTTCTGAAAGATCCGGTACTGGCCGAGTTGCATACAAATGGCCTTGTCTGGCACCGTGCCCGCGCCACCGAACTGGGCCGGGAAGCCGAATTCCGCAAGTTGCGAGCTGATATCAAATCCGCCAATCTCACCGACCTTGAGCGTGTGGCCTATACCATCGCAGCAGATATGGAGAGCTGACCTTTGCGCTATGACACCGTTACGCTGGGCGATCTGACCTTTCCTGACAATCCCGCTATCCTGAAGCGCATTCACAAGCGTTCAATCCGCCGAGGAAACTATGAAAGACCTGAGCGGCTGGCCATGAAAGGACTTCTAGAGCCGACTGATCATGTTCTCGAAATTGGCGGCGGTATCGGCTTTATCTCGACTCTTATGGTACGCGAACATGGGGTTGCGCGCGTTCGGTCTTTTGATGCGAATCCAGACCTGATCCCCTTCATTCAAGAGGTTCACAAACTCAATTCTGTCGCGGATCGGATTGATGTTCGACACGGCCTGATTGCCGCCCAGGACGGTCCGCCGTTGACATTTTTCGTTCGCGAGGATTTTTTGGCTTCTTCGTTGAATGACAATCTTGGCGACCGCTTCGGCGGGGTTGTCAAAACCGTGGATGTAGAGCAGGTAACGCTCGAGAGCATCTTGGCCGATTTCCCGGCAAATCTGCTGATCTGCGATATTGAAGGGGCCGAAGCCGATCTGTTACCCGCGTTGGACCTGAGCACGTTTCGCGCCGCAATAGTTGAGTTGCACCCACAGACAATCGGCCTTGCGGGCGTAAAAAAGGTCTTTGAGGCGTTTATGAGCGCAGGATTGGTATATGATGCAGCGAGATCTGAACAAGCTGTCGTGACTTTCCAAAAGGCTTGAGTGATGACAGAAATTCCTTATTTCCCACCGCAATTCGACCCCAAAGAATATCCCACCCCTTCGGGTGGATGGTCGACTGAAATCCAAGAGGTTCGCAACGCCTTGATCGCCCCCTCAAACGGAAGGGGCATGCGCCAGGAATGCGGTGTGTTCGATACCGATAGGGCTTTTGTGGACTCCGCCGTCCTGTATCGCGCAGGGCCTGGGCCATTAATGCTGGAGCCTAAAACTCTACCGGATGGTAAAGAGCACCTGCCTGGGACGTGGATGTGGGGTGGGATACTCTTGAATCATTTTGGGCATTTTTTGACCGAAACGCTTTCACGGATATGGGCCTACCCGGAACTTGCTGACAAAGTCGATGGTATCCTCTTTCTGCATAAGCGCAACGGTGTCGTGAATGCTTTTCACCAAACGTTTTTCAAGCTGTGCCAAGTGAACAAACCGCTCAAAGTGGTGCATGCGCCTACCAGTGTCGAACGCCTATTGGTGCCCGGCCAAGGTCTGGGCCTCGGAAACATCGCTTACGGCACGGCCAAGCATCACGATTTCTTTCAGAGCCGTTTTGCGTTGGACATTGCCCCCGACGGGCCGGATCGGCTGTACATATCTCGTTCGGCCCTACCCTCGGCCAAGGGCGGGGCGATTGGCGAAACGATGCTGGAAGAGAACCTTTCGCATGCGGGTTATGAAATTTTTCACCCTCAACAGCACAGTCTGGAAGTACAGATCGCCCGCTACAGGGCCGCTAGGAAGATTATTGGGCTTGATGGCTCGGCTTTGCATCTGGCGGGTTTGTGCATAGGTCCGGAGCCAGATGTTGCGATCATTTGGCGACGCAGTTCTTCTGCAGCCATTCACATCGTCAATCAGTTGCACGGCGCAACCGGGAAGAAGCCCGCGATGATCGAAGAAATCGAATATGATTGGATCGTGGCCGAGCGGGGCAAGGCGGATCGGTTTTCGATCGGCCAAATTGATGTTCCGGCCATCGGGCGTGCACTGGCTGGGTACGGTTTTCTGGACGAGGATCCGGAATGGGATTCAATTGACCCGGACCTGATCGAAACACAGATTGGCAAAATATCCGCGGATACAAAAAATGAATACATCCCGAAGCTAAGCCGAACACGCCTGCGCGAGATGCGCTTGCAGCGCCGTGCCAAGCGCGTCGCTTCCGGCATGAACGTTTATACCGGGACCGACACATGAGTCCGCGCGAGCCGTTGAACGCAACCTATATAAGGACAGAGCTTGCCGAGATACCCAGCGAGGACCTAAAAGATGCGGTCAAACGGCACCCGTTGGTCACGCGGCGTCAGAAGCTGACACGGATTTTCCAGATCGGGTTCAACAAATGCGGCACGCGAAGTCTCTATCGTTTCTTTCAAAGGGCAGGTATCTATTCGGGTCATTTCAACCGCGGCCTTCTGGCTCTGAGAATGCAGGAAAACCTGGCCGCCGGCCGCAAACCGCTGGCCGGACGGATTGACCAATATGTGGCTTTTACAGATGTCCAGCGAGTGGCCGCCGAAGGAGTTATTGAGGGTGCGGCCTTCTTTCGTGAATTGTATGAATACTATCCAAATTCGTATTTTGTATTGAACATCCGAGATAAAGAAGGCTGGTTGCGTTCGCGTTCACGCCATGGCGCGGGCAACTACATGAAGCGTTATGGCAAGGCGCTGGGTCTGAGTAGAGACGATGAGATCATTGCCTATTGGGGTCGCCAGTGGGACGATCATTTGGACAGCGTGCAGAAGTTTTTCGCCGATAAGCCAAATCAACTCTTGGTATATGATATCAAGAACGACTCCCCAGAAAAGATATGTGCCTTTTTGGCACCTGACTTCATCACCTATCCCGAACATTTCCGCCACGAGGGTGACACCGAAAAGGTCGATGGTTACGCTTACCTGACCAATAAACCAATCTTCTCACGTGGGAACGGTGCTCACTGAGATGTCCGCTGAAACTCTGTCACCGATGTAAGCATAAATTCTTGCCTGTTGATCTTCGACGAAGTGGACGTCAAAGAGTTCGAAATTGAACTAAGAAAATACGGACTTTAAACCTGAGACAAATACGATAGCCGATCTCCTCATCAGTGTGGTTCATGCAAAACCATTGTTGAGACCTGAGACCCGGTTAGGGACACCCGCTGCGCTATTTGAGGGCTGCGCGCGGGTACTGCCGCAAACTCGGAGCGCGGTTGAGAAGGACCGGCGCTCGGATTGATTACCCTGCCAATTGAACAAAGTGCGTTAGGGAGAGAGTCCAGGTGTGAGTTGATCTTTTCGGATCATGCTGATCATTTCGATTCCGCGATTTTTCAATCGAAACTCAGGAAAAGCGCAATCCGTTATACTTAAGAGTGTGGGAATCTATCACCAAAACTATACACGCAGTCGGCAAGTTGCAGCGTTAATACATTATGCTTAAACTGAACAGAGAAACAGAACAGAGCCACCGAGCAAGCACAATATCTTCGCAAGTGAGTGTACGAACAACGGACTGCGTTGCGCGCGTCGAAACTGCTTGGGTCATAGAGTCTGGTCATAGAGAATGAGACAGGGGCTCGGATGACACGTCTTCTGATTACAGCGATGAAAAACGAGGCCCCTTATATTCTGGAATGGGTGGCTTATCATAAATTAATTGGGTTTGATAATATCCTTGTGTATTCAAACGACTGCTCCGATGGAACAGATATACTTTTGGATGCCCTCGCAGCACGTGGCTGGCTCACCCACGAACGCAATCAGAACTACGTAAAGAAAGGTGTTCAGTGGACTGCTTTAAACTTGGCCGGAAAACATGAGCTTACTAAAGCTGCAGAGTGGATTCTGTTCTCTGACATTGATGAATTTGTAAATATCAAGACGGGTTCTGGAAAGCTTGATGACTTGTTCGCGGCAGTACCTGATGCGGATGCTTTCGCGCTGACATGGAGGCTCTTTGGCAACAGCGGAAAGGTAGATTTCTCGGCTCTGCCTATCTTGGAGGAGTTCACCCGTGCAGCCCCTCTGCCCTGCTTTTCGCCATGGGAGGCCAGTCATTTCAAGACGCTCTTTCGCAACAACGGGGCTTACCAGAAGCTTGGTGTGCATCGCCCCAAAAAACCGAAGCCTAGTCAAAAACATAAGGTCCGATGGGTCAATGGCTCAGGCCAACTCTTACCGGCATTGTTTCAGGAGCGTGGACTTGTGACTTTCGGGCGGTATACGGGTATGGATTTGGTCTGTCTCAATCATTATTCGGTCAAATCCGCCCTTGCTTACCTGGTTAAATCGAATCGTGGTTTGCCGAATCGCTCACACCAAGAAATCGGTTTGAGATATTGGGTTGATCGGAATTTCAACACGGTTGAAGAAACGTCAATTCAGCGCAATTTGCCAGCGCTAAAGGAAGCACTCAATGAGTTGTACGCAGATGATGAACTGCGAAGGCTGTCACAAGAAGGGTTGAATTGGCACAGGCAGCGCGCGGACGAGGTTATGAATACGTGGGATGGGCTGCAACTTCTGATACGAATAGTCGGGATCGAACGGAGTGATATAGACCCGCATCTTGCAAGGAAGTTTCAGGCAAAAAGGGCCGAAATTCGCGGACGTTTGGCTGTAGAAAAGAACGGCAACACCGGATAAGGCACTAGCAGGTGCGCTGACTGGTGGCCTGATTTCGCTGTAGAAGGCATCGGCACAACCATCACCAATCAACCAAGAGCGTCAGTTCAGTTGAGCGCAGGTCGAGGCTGTCTGTCGGCAAAAGCAAGGACGGAAGTGTAGATTGCCATCCACGCAGGCGTAGCTCTTACTGACGAGGGGCGGCTGTTAGCATCTTTGACTAAAAACACATCCGCTTTGGCAAAGCATGGCGTCGCTTTTTTGGTCCACGACGATACAAACGCGTGTTTGCGCCAGTCTGCTCAAATGCCAAATCTCAAAAGTTGCGGCCACATCCCCGATACTTGCGGCGCTGTTTTTGGGTGCCAGCAAGGCGGATCGGAATGCGTTCAGCTTTACGATTTGGATTTAGGCGCCAAGGCTCGTCGGGAAACCAGACTACCGTGAAGTACGACAAACGCCGTTACAAACTGCGCGACCGTATTGAGATCATGTTTGGTAGGCTCAAGAACTGGAGGCGCGTGGCGACACGTTATGATCGCTGTCCCGAGGCCTTCCTCTCCTCCATCGCCCTCGCAGCAACCGTCATCTATTGGTTATGAATCGTGACCCTAGTCGAACATGTCTTCGGAAATTGCAGCGTACCAATTGACCGATTCATGATACGTTAAACGACGTGTTTCAGCGGACTCACCTATTTGGCTGATGAAGCCGTCGACTCGTGCTATTTTTTCTTCTGTCGCTTCGTAAGTAGCGCCAACTTTCACACCATCGTTTACCGCGATAAGCGACCAGCACGTGTTTGCATAGCGGGGCGGGAAAACCCGAGACCCTGTCAACGCGCCACGCACGGCGTTGGCGCAGACCTTGGCCTGCGAATTCGCCGAGAACCCGGATTTCGGCATGTCGCCCTGCTGGCTGGCATCACCCAGGACGTAGACATCGGGATCAACCTTCGAAGACATGTCAATCGCGTTCACCGGCGCCCATCTGCCGTCGGTCACGCCTGCCAGTTCGGCGATACGTCCAGCTTTCATCGCGGGGATGACGTTGCAAACGTCGACGGTCAGTTCTTCACCATCAATCGTCAGGGTCATCCGGTCCGGGTCGACGGAAACATTGCCGCCGCCAAAATCCTCGCCGATCCAGTCGATCATCCCGGTATAGTGCGTTGCCCAGCTGTCTTCGAACAACGCCATTTTCGAGAATTTCGGCTTGGGGTCGGCAATTATGATCTTGGCGCTGGGATTAGTGGTTTTCAGAACATGCGCCACCATCGAAATACGCTCATACGGCCCAGGCGGGCAACGATAGGGGTTGGGTGGCGCGACCATCGCAAAGACACCGCCTTCGGGCATGTTTTCAATCTGCGCCCGCAACAGTTCGGACTGGGAACCGGCCTTGTAGGCATGCGGCATCCGGTTTTGCGACGAGACACTCCAGCCTTCGACCGACCCTTCGACGAAGTCAATACCCGGGGCGATGATCAGCTTGTCATAGGACAGCACCGCCCCGCCTGCCAATGTGACCGTACGGGCCGCGCGATCCACTCCAACGGCCCAGTCGTGGATCACGTTGATCCCATGGTTCGCGGCAAGCGCCCCATAAGTGTGGCCAATGTCGTCGATGGACTTCAGACCGCCGATATAGAGATTCGAGAAAAAGCAGCTAAAATAGACCCGAGAAGGCTCGATCAGCGTGACGTCAATCGCGCCCTCGCTGTCCTTGGCGATATACCGCGCCGCGGTTGCCCCCCCTGCTCCACCGCCAATGACTACGACCCGTGGCTTTCCTGCTCCTTCCGAAAGGACCGCAGGAGCAGACAATGCCCCGGTGACGGCGATGCCAGTGCCCAGAAATTTGCGCCGATCCCATTTCATCCGTAATTCCTTCCACTTTATGCCTTCACTCAACCGACCCGAAATAGGCCGCGAGAGCGGCGATTTCGTCGTCATTCAGACGCGCCGCAAGCATCTGCATGATCGGATGCGCGCGGTCGTTCTGTTTGTAGGCCTGCATGGCCGCCACGAAGTCTTTTGATGAAAGCCCGGCAATGTCTGGAATACCCTCGCTTGCCGCGCCTTTCTGATGACAAGTGACGCATTGCGCCGACAGATATGCGCCAAGCTCCAGATCCGCCTGTGTTTCTGAACCCTGCCCAGCTTCGACATTCTCACCAGCCAGCGCAGCCCAGCCGGGCAATCCCAAAACACATCCGCACATGAGCAGGTTGATACACTTCATTTCTATCCCAGCGTTGCGACACTCAACACTTGCAAAATCGGCCCGTTTCCAAAACCGACACTTTCGTAGGCCCTTAGATGACCGTGATCGAACGGCTGTCGGTATAGATTGCTCCGTCATCATCGAACCACGCAAACGTAAACACACCAGGGCCGGGAACGATGGCCTGAAATTCGAAGAACGGGTTCGTCGAGATGCCAGGCCCGATGCCAAGGTCAATGACCGTTTCTCCCTCGAACGTACATAGAAATCGATGGATGATCGAGCGCGGGACGGGCTGACCACTGGGGTCAAGGCGATGGCCGGATTCCATGCGGTGGGAAATCAGCGTCTTGATGGTGATAACCTCGCCCGCGCGCGCCTGTTTCGGCAGTTTGACGCGGGTCTTGACACCTGAAGCCATTGTTCTCTCCGTTCTGCGATCAGGCGCAGCCACCAATGACAACCGAAACCGGGTGCAAGCCTCGGTGCACTGCTCCTTCTGGCATTCGCGCAAGCGCAACGACGTCTTGCGTCTGTGCCAGACGCATACGCGTCGATATCGCCTGAGACCCCGCCAAAGGGCCGAACCGGGCGCTGAGCACCGGCAAGACCGGATTGCCGGGTGCGATCAGTAGAACTTCCTCCGCCCCGGGCGCTTCGATGGACACCGGAACGCGATACCCGTCCTCCGCCACGACCGGCAGGGTCAGCGACACGCCGCCGTCTGCAAGCGGTCTAGCACCGACAAATGCGTCAACCAATTCCTCCAACGTGGCCGAACTGGATGATGCGAACAGATCCTGCGCGCGAACCGGCGCTGTCAGGCAAAGCAAGGCCCAAAGGCTTACCTGCATCGTATCGCGCCTGGTTAGGGACATGGCCGCTCTTTCTTTTGGATACGCCCGCCATGATAACTGTGCCGGATCGATATCCAAACATAACAAATCTGTGAAGATTGGCATACTTAAGTCGCGGTCAGCTGCGTATATGCACGGTTGAGAAAACCGCGTCGAACATGCAAGCTAACGTTCAGATTACAAAGTCAGTGCGGAGGTTTACATGCCGAATGCACAGTCGCTGCAAGAGGCAGGCCCCGGTCTGTCTGTCCGCGATCTGAGCTTTCATTACGGCGCAAAAACAGCGCTGGACGCGGTGTCTTTTGACGTAGCGCCGGGAACCTTCTGCGCGCTTCTGGGCCCAAACGGGGCCGGGAAGTCAACACTCGTGTCCCTGCTAACCCGCCTTCTGGTTGCACCGCAGGGTGAGATCAGCGTGGCAGGAGCCAACTTACGCCGGTTTCCGCGAAAGGCACTGGGGCAATTGGGCGTGGTGTTTCAACAGCCGACCCTGGATCTCAGCCTGACTGTGCGCCAGAACATGACCTATTTTGCAGCTTTACACGGACTGCCACGTAATGAGGTATCCGGGCGCATCGACGCAGCCCTGGACCGTCTGAACATGCGCGAGCGGGCAGAGGAAAAAGTGCGCGCGTTGAATGGCGGCCATCGCCGCAGGATGGAGCTGGCCCGCGCCTTGCTGCATGATCCCAGCGTTTTGTTGCTGGATGAACCCACCGTCGGTCTGGACGCCGCCGCTAGACAATCGATCACCCGGCATGTCCACGACCTGGCGGAACAGGGCCTATGCGTCCTGTGGGCAACCCACCTGACGGATGAAGTGCACGACGATGACCAGTTGCTGGTTCTACATCAGGGCCGGGTTCTGGCATCAGGGCAAACGGGTGATCTGCGCGGGCAGCACGCGTTATCCGACTGGTTTCTGTCACAGACCGGGGTCTCGGCATGAACGGCTTCTGGGGTGTCGCCCGCGCCATCATTGGGCGCGAGTTTCTGCGCTTTATACATCAGCGCGAACGGTTTCTGGCGGCGCTGGTGCGACCGATGGTCTGGCTGCTAATCTTTGCTGCCGGATTTCGGGCCGCACTGGGGCTTTCGATCATCCCGCCCTATCAGACATACATCACCTATGAGACCTATATCGTGCCGGGCCTCTGCGCGATGGTTCTGTTGTTCAACGGAATGCAAAGCTCGCTCAGCCTTGTCTATGACCGCGAGATGGGATCGATGCGCCTGTTGCTTACCAGCTCCTTTCCGCGTTGGTGGCTGTTGTTCTGCCGCCTGCTGGGCTCGACGGCGATATCAATCCTGCAGGTCTATACCTTTCTGGCGCTGGCGGCCCTGTTTGGCATCGTCTTGCCCCTGCCCGGCTATGTCGCGGTTCTGCCGGGGCTGGTCCTGGGTGGGCTAATGCTGGGTGCGCTGGGGTTGGTCCTGTCCAGCTTCATTAAGCAACTTGAGAACTTCGCAGGTGTGATGAACTTTGTCATTTTCCCAATGTTCTTTCTGTCTTCTGCCCTCTACCCGCTGTGGAAAATGGCGGAAAGCTCACCGCTGTTGCGCGATATCTGCGCGCTGAACCCATTCACCCACGTGGTCGAGTTGATCCGGTTTCTCCTCTACCTGCAGATCAATTGGAGCGCTCTGTTATGGGTGCTGATTTGGACCGTCTTACTCAGTACGATTGCCGTCTGGGGATATGACCCTGCCCGTGGCTTGATGAAGCGGAAATCATGACGTCAGCAGCCAAATCTACTAAGCGCGCACTGCTGCTGAAAACCCGCCTGGGGCTTGGTGCCCTGGTTCTGGGGGCGGGAACCCTGCTGACAGCAGCGATCCTTTTTCTGGGGATGCAAACCGTAGCGAACCGGCTGGAAACAGCTCTGGCATCGGAAACCCGCATGGCCCGATACGCGGCCCTGTCTACCCAAGCGGCCACGTTTCTGGTAATCGCGACCGAAGCCGTTCAGACCGGCCAACCCGCAAATACCCGGTTGGAAAGGCTTGCTCCGATCCGGGGCCAGATCAGCGCAACCTTCGAAAACCTGCGCGCCGACGTCGAGGACGCCGTCACGGCGGCCCAAGAGATGGGGCTGGATGAACAATCCCGCTATGGCACGCAATCTCTTGGGCTTGCCCGCATGGACGCCTTGCTGAGCAATACACTCGAAGGTCTGAGTGACGACACCGCGGATCAGGCGCGGTTGCGGGCCTATATCGACTCTTTCGCCTCGGGTTTCGATCCTTTGCTCAGTCAGGCTGTGAACACAGAGGTTTTATTTCGCAACGCCATTCTGGCCGGAATCGAAAAAACCCGCTTGACCCTGACTTGGATTGCGCTGGGATTTGCCGTTTTCGCCATACTCAGCACGGCCTGGTTCTATTTCGGCCTTATCCGCCCGCAATTCTCCAGGTTGGACCGCCTGCGCACGGCAGCCGAACAAATCGGCAAGGCCGAGTTTACGGTCGCCTTGCCGGACACACGCCCCGACGAAATCGGCCAGCTTTATGGCGAAACGAACCGGATGGCGGCCGCATTGAAGCACCGGCAGACCGAAATCGAGGCCGAATGGGCAGGCTTGAACGAAACCATTGAAAAGCGCACGCAAGAACTGCGCGCGGCCAATGACTCCCTGTCCCGGATTGACGAAAACCGCCGTCGTTTTTTCGCCGATATCAGTCACGAATTACGCACACCCCTGACCGTAATCATGATGGAATCCCAGATCGGGCGGCAGGACAGCAAAAGCGCACCGGGTGCTTTGGCGACCATCGAGAACAGTGCCGCGAAACTGAACCAGCGCATTGACGACCTGCTGCGTGTGGCGCGTTCTGAAACCGGCGAATTGGCACTGGACCCAAGCGTGGTCGCCCTGCCTGACCTGTTGCAGACGGTCGTTCACGACATCCAGCCTGAGATCGACAGCGCCAACATGCAGCTAGAGGTAAGCGCTGTCCCGAGTTGCGCATTGCACTGCGATCCCAACTGGATCCGACAGGTTGTTCTGAGCCTCATCCGCAACGCGATCCGACATGCGCGGGCCGGGAAACTGATAACGATCTCGGCCACGTGTGTGGGTGAGGCTGCCGTGATTTCGCTGACGGACAACGGCCCCGGCATTCCGAAACAGGCTCAGGGCAAGATTTTCGAACGGTTTGTTCAGGGGGGCACAACTAATAGACAAGGATTTGGCGTCGGTCTGGCCCTTGCGTCTTGGGTGATCGAGGCCCATCACGGCGCGATAACGCTGATCAGCCCGGTTCCGCGGGATCAGGCGATCGGGGCCGGAGCCGGTACAAATGTCTGCATTCGATTACCATTGGCAGAGGCATAGACTACCCGCATGGCGCCCAGACTTCTGATCATAGATGACGACCCTAAAATCGCCTCGGCCCTGGTTCGGGGGCTGTCGCTGCACGGCTATGACGCCGAGGCTGAAAATCGCGCCGACATGGGTCTCGAACGTTTACAGAGCGGGTCCTACTCGGGCGCGATCGTCGATGTCATGCTGGGTGAAGACAGCGGTATCGATTTGGTCCGGGCCGCCCGCGCGGCAGGGGTATCGATCCCCATTCTGATGCTGTCCGCCCTGTCGGATGTCGACCACCGCGCCGCCGGTCTGGAGGCCGGGGCGGACGATTATGTGGTCAAACCCTTCAGCTTTGACGAGTTGGTCGCGCGGTTGCAGGTGCAGGAGCAGCGCGCACAGTCCCAACACCCGGATCCCGCCCGAATGTCGTTGCGGGGCAGGACAATAACCATCCGCGAAACACGCGTCACACTGACCGAACGCGAATACGATCTGCTAGCCCTGCTTAACAGCAAGGCAGGAACGCCCATCTCACGGGGAGAGCTGTTCGACACGCTTTGGTCGCAGGAAGGGTCCAGTAACGAAAACGTGGTCGATGTCTATATCGGCTATTTGCGCAAGAAGCTGGGCGCGGATGACTTCGGGTTTGAAATCAAGACACTACGCAATCAGGGGTTCTGCCTGCAAGGCCGGGCTCCGCTGCCGGAAGACAGCTGAACACCTACCAAAGTCTAAGCTGTTCTTACAAAATAAGAATCGCCCTGACGCGCGTTACCTGTCAGATTGCTGTTAGGGAAACCTATGGAGGAGAACTCACTATGGCTTGGAGCAAACCCGTTATCCGCGAAATCGAATGCGGCATGGAAATCAACATGTACGGCCCGGATCATGAGGATGAACGTGGCGGCGGCCTGATCTGATTGCGGACCCGGCGCCAACCTTAGATGACGTTGCGCGCGATAATACTCGGGGCCGCTGCGGGCGGCGGCCTTCCGCAATGGAACTGCGGTTGCATTAACTGCGACCTCGCGCGCAATGGCGAAATACCCGCTCAGACACAGTCGTCACTTGCTGTATCGGCCGACGGTCACAACTGGGCCGTGCTGAACGCCTCACCGGACATTCGAACTCAGTTAAGCAATACACGGCCTCTGTTTCCGACGGGGTTGCGCGAGATGCCCATTCGGTCCGTGCTGGTGACAAATGGGGATATCGACCATGTGGCGGGGTTACTGACGTTGCGGGAAATGCAGCCGTTCAAGCTGTTTGCAACGCAGAGCATTCAGGACGTGATCGCGCAGAACCCTGTATTCGATGCGCTGAACGCCTCGGTCGTAGAGCGCGCACCGATTTCCCTGAGCCAGCCTTTCGAATTGACACCGGGCTTGCAGGCGACGCTGTTTCCGGTCCCCGGCAAGGTACCGCTGTATCTGGAAGGCGAACATGTCCAGACTGATCTGGTGGGTGAACAAACCGTGGGTGTGGCCCTGAATGCGCAGGGTAAAACCGCCTATTACATTCCGGGTTGTGCCGCATTGACGCCGGACCTGAGCGCCCTCCTTGAAGGCGCAGATCTCTTGTTTTTTGACGGTACGCTCTGGCAGGATGACGAGATGGTGCGCACCGGATTGGGACAGAAGACCGGCAAACGGATGGGGCATATGTCGATGGATGGTCCCGACGGCTCGATCGCCAGTTTTACCGATTTGAAGATTGGACGAAAAGTTTTCGTCCACATGAACAACACCAACCCGGTCCTACGCCCCGACAGCGCGGAAAAAGCAAGCGCCGAGGCGGCGGGTTGGATCATCGGACAAGACGGGATGGAGATCACTCTATGACCCAAAGCCGCGAAGATTTTGAAGCCCGCCTGCACCAGATCGGTGCCGAGCGCTACCACGACCTGCATCCGTTTCATCACCGTCTGCATGGCGGTCAGTGCACCCCGGACGAGGTCCGAGCCTGGGTGGTCAACCGCTATTATTATCAGCATTCGATCCCAATGAAGGATGCAGCGTTCATGTCGCGTGTCGAAAACCCGGCGCTGCGGCGCGCATGGCGATCCCGGATCGAGGATCATGACGGGACCGAAGACAACGAAGGCGGCATCAGACGCTGGTTGCGCCTGGCGGCAGCGGTCGGGCTTGATCCCGACTATGTTGCCTCTTGCGAGGGTGTTTTGCCCGCAACGAAATTCGCCGTCGACGCCTATGTGCGCTATGTCCGCGAGAAAACCCTGCTCGAAGCGGTTGCGGCATCGCTGACCGAGCTTTTTGCCCCCAAGATTCATGCCAACAGAATAGAAGGCCTGTTGCAGCATTACGATTTTGCCGATGACAGTTCGCTGTCCTATTTCCGTAATCGGCTGAAAGAGGCACCCAAGGATGTGGCCTTTGGACTGAACTGGGTTCTGGACAACGCGGATACGGCCGAAAAACAGGAAGCGGCAGCCAAAGCTTTAATCTTCAAGACCGACGTGCTGTGGGCACAACTGGATGCCCTTTGGGGTGCCTATGTTGAACCCGCCCGCATCCCGCCCGGAGCCTGGCAGCCGGGCACTGGCCTTTTGATGCAGCAGGCTTCGTGATGCTGGCTCAGGAGGTTCCAACCCTGCCGCGCGGCGTGCGCCTTCACTACGACAAGGTACGCGAAAACTGGGTGTTGCTGGCGCCGGAACGGGCCGTGACCCTGGATCAGATTGGACATGCAATCCTGACCGAAGTGGATGGCAAGCGCAATTTCGGGCAGATCACGGCCGCGTTGTCGGAAAAGTACAAGGCCCCGCAGGACCAGATTGCCGAGGACAGCTCGGGCTTCCTTGATGCACTGCGCGCGCGGCGCTTTTTGGATGTGATGTGATGGCCCGAACGGTTGCACCCCCCATTGCCATGCTGGCCGAACTGACTCATCGTTGCCCGCTGTCGTGCCCCTACTGCTCCAATCCGGTCGAAATGGCCAAGCTGGACAGTGAAATGGACACCGACACATGGGCGCGCGTTTTTCAGGAAGCCGCCGCTCTGGGTGTCCTGCAGTTGCACCTGTCCGGCGGCGAACCGGCGGCGCGGCGCGATCTGGTAGATTTGGTGCGCGCAGCCCGCGAGGCCGGGCTGTATACTAACCTGATCACCTCAGCCATTGGACTGACCGAGCGGCGTCTGAACGAACTGGATGCTGCGGGGCTGGATCACATCCAATTGTCGCTGCAGGGCACGGATGCGGCAATGGCGGATACGGTAGGCGGGTATCGGGGCGGGTTTGACCGCAAGATGAAGGCGGTTGAATGGATCAGGCAGATTGGCTTGCCAATGACATTGAACTTCGTGTTGCACCGGCGCAATGCGCACCAGTTGCCCCGCGCGCTGGAAATGGCGCAAGAGATGGGGGCGCGGCGGATCGAAGTGGCGACGGTCCAGTTCCACGGTTGGGCCCTGAAAAACCGCGATGCTTTGATGCCGACACGGGAACAGGCGCAGTTGGTCACGCAGCAGGTTGCCGAGGCAAGGAGCGCGCTAAAAGGCACGTTGGTCATTGATTACGTGCCTGCGGACTATCACGAAGACCATCCCAAGCGATGCATGGGCGGATGGGGGTCCAGCGGGCTGAACGTGACCCCCGACGGGCAGGTTTTACCGTGCCACGCGGCGCAAACCATCCCGCATCTGACCTTTGAACGGGTGCAGCAGAAGCCACTGGCAGACATCTGGTATCACAGCACCGCCTTCAACGCGTATCGAGGCACCGACTGGATGCCCGAACCTTGCCAAAGCTGTGACCGCAAGACCATTGATTTCGGTGGTTGCCGCTGTCAGGCCATGGCCCTTGTGGGAGATGCCGGTGCAACGGATCCGGTCTGCATCAAATCTCCGCATCATCACGCGCTGCAAGACCGGGCCAACCGGCACGCAACCAGTGGCGACGCGCCCTTTGTCTATCGTGTCGCGCCCGGCGCAGCGACGGAACCGGCGGAATAGTCGCTTAGGCCATAATCGCTCCGTCCGGACCGGCTTTCAGCCCCAGAACCCGATCCGCAAGCCGTTTCGCTTCGGTCATCGAATGCGTGACGAACAAGGTAGCCGGTTGGTGCTGCGCGATCAGTTCTTCCGTCAAACTCAACATGGCATCCGCTGTCTCCGCATCCAGCGAGACAAAGGGCTCATCCATGATCAGAAACTCCGGCCGCCCGGCAAACGCACGGGCCAGCGACAGGCGCCGTTGCTGGCCCAGCGATAGCTGCCCCGGGAACAGGTCACCCTTTCCGCACAGCCCGACCGCGCCGAGGGCGGTTTCGGCATCAGCGCGGCGCAGGTCGCTATGAACCAACATCAGGTTGTCCAATGCGCAGCGCCACGGCAGCAATATCGGCTCTTGAAACACGATCGCCTGATGGTCCGGGCGGTCAATCTGCCCGTCAAAGACAGGATCAATACCGGCCACAAGACGCAGCAAAGTGGTCTTGCCGATCCCCGAAGGCCCGGTTAGGGCAACGGTCTCGCCTGCGGCAATATCAAAGGCTAAGGGTCCAAGCACCGGGACCGTCCCGAACCGTTTCTGGCGGATGTTGACGCGGATCATGCGGTCCTCCAGCTACGGACCTGACGTTCCCAGGGCTGCAGAACCAACCATTCCACAAGCAGCATCACTGCGATGAACGAAAACGCATAGACCAGCACCATCGCCACGTCGAACAGCTGAAAATAAAGGTGGATTTGAAACCCGACACCCGACGAACGCCCCAGAAATTCGACCACCAGTACGATTTTCCAGATCAACGACAGGCCCGACCGGGCCGCCGCTGCAATAAAGGGTGCAAGCTGCGGCAGGATCACGTGCCGCAGACGTGTCCGCCACGGCAGACGGTAGACCTGCGCCATGGCGTCGAGGTCGGGGTTCAGCGCCCTGCCCCCTTCGCGCAGGATGGTGGCAACGTTGGGGATCTTGTTCAGCGTCACCGCGGTGATCGCCGCCACCTCGGTCAACCCGATCCACAGGTAACACAACACGATCAGGACCAGCGCGGGAAGGTTCAGAAAAATCACCAGCCAAGGGTCCAGCCAACGGTTTATTGCAGCCGACCGGCCCATTGACAGACCGATAACACTGCCCAGAACCATGGCCAGCGCAAAGGCCCACATCACCCGCAGCAGCGTTACCCCAAGGTTCCGCTGCAAGTCACCCGAGGCCAGTTCCTGCCGGAACCGGGGTAGCAGGTCCCAAGGTTGCGGCAGAATTTGCGGGTCAGCGGTCAGGAAAGCGGCGACGATCCAAAGTACCACCAGACACGCTATAGACAGAAGCGGAGTGATCTTCGTATCGCGCATCCAAAGCTATTCCACGTCTGCAAACAGACCCGGCGGTATCGTTGTGGCTTCACCCACAAGGTCAGATCCGCCCAGCTCGGCCATCAGCTCCAGCATTGCGCTGGCCGCCGCGGCATCCACCGGGCCCCGGTTGGGGATACCCGCTATCCAGTCGGCCTTGAGCTGTTCAAACTGCGCCGCCGTCTTGGCGTTCATGCGCGGTCGGATCGCCTCCCACGCCTCCGGTGAGGACGCCAGCATGTCCTTGGCATCGCGACTGGCCGAAAACAGATCCTGCGCCAGATCGGGATGTTCGTTTAGGAAGCTCTCTTTCAGATAGTACCCCAGCAAGGGCGTATCGGTGTCCAAACCAAGCGCCTGCCCCGCCTCTTCGACCGAGATCAATTCGCGCATCCCAGAGGCTTTCATCCGGGCGAGGAAATGCCAGAAGTTGATCGCCCCAGCGTAATCGCCACCAAGCGCGGACTTGTAGATCAGCGGAGGGGCGCCAAAGACCTGTTCCGTGTCGGCCTGCAAGTCCATGCCATAATGTTGCATCGCGTAGGCGCGCAGGATCAGCCAGGATTTGTCCAGCGGCCCACCAGCGATGCCGATCTTGCCGCCCGCCAGGTCTTTCAGACTATTGGCCGGGCTGTCTTTGGGCACAACAACGCCGCCCACCGCCTTTGAGTAGGGAATAAAAACATAGTCCTTCCCTGCCGCTCTCTGCCGCGCGACCCAAATCCAGTCGGCGACGGCCAGATCCGCCTCGGCCCCTTCGACCGCGATGCGTGTGGCGCCGTTATCTGCAAAAGGCTGCACCTCAAGGACAAAGCCGTATTTCCTGTCCAGACCGTTTTGACGGATGGTTTCAAGTTCCCAATTCACGGTGCCGATTTTCAGAACAGCGGCGCGAATGGTTGGCAAGGTTTCGGCCGAAGCAGCAACCGCGAAGAGGGCCAGCGAAACACAGATGGCAGGTAGCTTTGCCATCACCCCAATTTGCCTTGCCCGTGTCATTCCGCTTTTCGGCTGACCTCGTTCAGGTCCTTGTCCAATTTGATGTCAAACTGATTGCCGCCCTTGCAGATCACATCGTCCAGATCATACCCGTCTTCTTCGACCTCGATATCGTCCGGGTCCATCTGGCATTCGATCGACGCCAGATAGGCTTCGATCTTGCTGACGGTTTCGGCATCCACCTCCTCTGCCAGCGCGGGGGCTGCAAGAACACAGGCAAACGCCGCAATGCCAAGCTTTTTCATAGTTTGTCCTTTCTTCATTGAATGCTGATCGTCACACGTTGCGAGTCCCCGGTAGAACCGGGAATGCGGATTTCATGACTGCCGGGCTTGATCGCAATGAAAGACAGCTCGGCCACACCCGCCTTGTCAAACTCGATACTGTCCACGGCCATGGGACGGATTTCGATCTTGTTGATGACGATCTCATTCATCCAGATCGCCCGGAAAAACGATGGTCCTTCGATTGCCAATTCGGCCGAACCATCCGCCGTAATCTCAAGCTTGTAATAGGCGCCCGATTGTAAAACCGCATCCTCGCCCAGCGGCTGGCCCGAGGCGAGCGTCAGCTTGATCGTCTCGCCGCGATTGCACTTGGCCAGGAGGCCCGCAAACCCCAGATCGTCGCAAAGCGGAGCCGCCGAAACCGGCCCGCCCAAAGTTGCCGCCAGCACCGCAATCATTAGCTTTTTCATTCCCGTTCCTCCCGGATTCTATTCGATCGTCACCACGCCCCAGGGCTGTTGACCGACCTGAACCGACTTGATCGCCTTTTCCGCGGCCACGTCGATTATGGTGATGTCGTTGGAGTTGCCATTGGTCGTCAGCAGGTATTTTTCGTCCGGTGTGAAATCCAGTTGCCAGACACGCTGCCCGACCAGAATATAGTCCAGCACCTCAAGGCTTTGCGCATCCACGACCGCGACCCGGTTGGCTGGCCCCAAAGCAACAAACAGCCGTTTCCCATCCGAGGTGACTTTGGCGCCCACCGGTTGCAGCCATTCTGGCTGAACACCGGGCACTTCGAACCCGATCTTGCCGACAACCGTTGGTGTGCCGTCCTCGGCGATATCCATCACCGATACGGTACCGCCGATCTCCGAAGTTACGAACAGGCGTTTCCCATCCGCCGTGTACTGGGCATACCGCGGACGCTGATCGACAAGGATATTGTGCTTGATCGTATAGTCCTCGGTCGAGATAAAGTGAGCCATATTGGTCGTCTCGGAAGTGTTGACCACAAACTTGGCATCTGGGCTCATCCCCATACCCTCGGGTTCGACTCCAACCGGAACCTCGGCCAGGATCGTACGGGTTTCGGTGTCGGTTACGGTGACCAGATTGTCATCTTCATTAGCGATGTAGAGCCGCTTGCCGGACGGTTCGAGAATGAACAATTCCGGGTCGGGGCCTGAGGGCAGACTGGGCAGCTCCTCATACGTCTCGGTGTCAAAAACCCGAATGATGTTGTCATCCGACGCACAGACATACAGCTTCTTGCCGTCCGGGCTGACCGTGATGCCACGCGGGCGGTTGCCGCCGGGAAACTCGGTTATGACCTCCCAGCTGTCGGTATCGACCACAGTGATCGTGTTGCCCCGTTCGTTCGACACAAAAGCCTTTCCGGCAAAGGCGGGGCCTGTTGTCAGCGCAGCAAGGGCGGCGGTCAGGAATAGGTGTTTCATCAAATCCTCCGGCTATTCGAATGCCTGACAGTTGGATTCCGCGCGATCCAAACCCATCGTATCCAGCGGTGAGGTCTGGTGCAGGAACCCGTCCTGCGGGCTGACGCTGACCGTGATCGACCCGTCATACAAAAGGATCGGCTGGCGCAATTGCCCGTTCCAATCGCGAAAGGTCACCTTTTGCCCCTTGAATGCCGCAAGTTCGAATTCATCCGACAGGGCATAGTCGCGGACACCGGCCGGGTCTGCCGTATTGGCGCGGGTCACGGCCTCGCCAATGACGCGGAGTGCGAGCCAGACATTGTAATCCTCGGGCCGCACATAGCGGCCTGTCAGCTCCTCAAAACGGGTTTGGTATTGCGTTGCGCCCCATGCCTCGTGGGCACCGTGGATCGTCACCGGGCGCAACCCGCCGGACCCCATCACCGGACGCGGCATCCAGAGGTGATAGGACAGGTAGCGCCCGAAATAGTCGCTTTCATCCGCTGCCATCACGACGTCATGATCCCGCGCGTCCTGCGTATCCAGCGGAAGCTGACGTTGCACCAGAACATGTCCTGAATCCGTGCGTCGAGAACCACCGGTGTCTTCAAAGGTGCGGTCCTCAACAATTTTTGCACCAAACTTTGCAGCCGCACGGCGATAGGCATCACCCAGTTTCACATCCCCGGGGTTCGATCCTGCCAGCAGGAACCATTCATCCCATTTCTTCCAGACCGCAAACTGCGCAACCGCGTCTGCATTCATCGCACGCGACGGCGAAATGTGCAGCAGGTTTCCCCGGCAATTCGCATCCCTCAGATCGGTATCGGGTGCAGAGGCATTGAACACCAGCGCACCTGCCTCGGCCGCTTTGTCCGTCAGGCGAAGGACATCCGGTGCACTGGCCAGAAGGATGATCAGCCGCACGCCATTGTCCAAAATTCGGTCCATCGCTTCATCGGCCGCTTCAGGCGGGACGGCGACCGTGACCGTTTCAAAGCTGTGGCCCAGAAAGCTGCCGGTAGTACCGTTGTCCTCATCCCCAAGGGCCGCACCGGCAAATCCCAGATCCTCGGGCATCAGATCGTAGCGCGAGATCGGCAGCAGGCTCGGATAGTCGATCCTGAGCACTGCGGCTTTCACATCAACCGCCCACACCGCGACAGCTGAAACGCACCAGATCAGTGCCGCGAGCAGCGGCATCAAGCGAAGATTCAAGATGTCCTCCCGTTGCCCGCAATGTTCAGTGCAGGCCCTTAACTCAAAAGCGGAACACCTGAAAAAGGGAACCGATACTTTTGGCCATGTTGTGAATCCAAGCCTACCAGCTTCATCATTAAGCTCGATTCTTATTTTTTAAGAATCCACGTATGCGCTTGAACTTGCACCTGTTTCCCGACGCGCCTGTCCAATTTTGGCAGACGTGCGCGAGGCAACGGGGCAACTACAGTTGCGCCTATGCGCGCTGACACGGATCACCACCAGCGCAGCAAGGGAGGATATTGAATGAAGCGACGCACCCTTCTTGCGGGGACTGCCGCCCTGCTGGTTCCAACCGCCGTCTGGGCGCATGGGCCAACCCGACAGAAAGTCACCCTGACGACCGAAGTTGCCGCCCCACCTGACGAGGTCTGGGCCGCAATCGGCAATTTCGACGACATGTCCTGGCATCCGGCCGTCTTCTCGACCGAAGGTGACGGTGGCAATGCCATCGACGCCACCCGCCTGCTGACCCTAGGGCAAGAGGGCGGCCCGATCATTGCGGAGGTCCTGTACAAGTACAGCGATGAGAAGATGAGCTATTCCTACCGGATTACTGAGGTCGCGGTCGAGGTTTTGCCAGTCACCAACTATTCGTCCCACCTGACGGTGAAGCCGCGCGACGGTGGCGGTTCGATCATCGAGTGGCGCGGTGCTTTCTATCGCGGCTACCCAAACAACGATCCACCGCCCGAGCTGAACGACGAAGCCGCCATCGCCGCGGTAACGGGTGTATATCAGGCCGGGCTGGACGCGTTGGTCGAGCGTTTCGGTGCGGCAAGCTAGCTTTGGCCTGATCCTGCTCGTGTCGCTCACAAGCAGTCCCGCTGGGGCCGATACCGCCTATGTCACCTGCCAGAATGGTGAGGAGCTTAGCCGGATAGACCTTTTCGACATGCGCGAAACCGACCGCTGGCCCCTGCCCGGAAAACCTGCAGGTGTGGCAGTTGGCGCGGGTGATGCCCTGTTCACCGTCTCTCCGGACAGCAAGCAGGTGCAGCGCGTTTCGGCGAAAACGGGCGAAACGATCTCTCAGGTCACACTGGATGGTGGCCCGATTGGGATTGCACTTGATCGTCAACGCGGACGGCTGTTTGTGTCCGACTGGTACAACGCCCGGCTTTGGGTGCTGGACAGCGACACCCTTTCGGTTCAGGCGGAATTGGCAACAGGGGCCGCGCCCGCTGGCATTGCGGTATCGGATGATGGGCGCTTTGTGGCATCGGCGGACAAGGATGCCGATCAGGTTTCGGTGTTTGATGCCGAAACCCTGCAACCGCTGCACCGTATCCGCGTGGGCACCCGCCCCTTCGGCCTGCGCTTTGCCCCGGATGGACGGCTGTTTGTCGGCAATGTGGGCAGCAACGATGTCAGTGTCGTGGACGCAGCCTCAGGCACAGTGAGCGCTTCTATCGCCGTGGGCGAACGCCCCTATGGCATAGCCTTTGCCCGGGACAAGGCATTTGTCACCAACCAGTACGCCAACACGCTCAGCGTCATACCGCTCGGCACCCTCGAACACGAAGCTCTGATCGAGGTGGGGGAATATCCCGAAGGCATCGACGCCACAGCGGCGCAAAACCTGCTGGTTGTTGCCAACTGGTTCGACAACACGGTCAGTATCGTGGACCCGGAAACACTGAATGTGGTAGAAACACTGGAAACCTGTGACGGGCCCCGCGCCTTTGGCAGGTTTGTGCGAGGAGGCATGGAATGAAAACGTCTCATCTGATTGCGGCCTTGTTGTGGATGCTGGCGGGTCCGGCTTGGGCAAGTGGCGAAGCGTGGGAAAACGTGCGGGCGCTGCTTTATGGCGACCGTCCAATGCAGAACGGGGACGCATTGATTGCAATCGATGCGCCTTATCGCACGCCGGACGATGCACGCGCCGAACTGGCGGCTCAGGTGATAGCGCCCAATGGAGCCAAAATCGCAAGGGTGACGTTGGTTCTGGATGAAAACCCGATGCCGGTATCCGCCGTGTTCGCGTTGGAGGAACCGCTTGCCAGCTTTTATTTCGACGTGACCATGCGGGTGAATGGCCCCACGCCGTTGCATGTCATCGCGGAAACAACGGACGGGCGGCTTTGGGTGTCAGAGACCTATGTCAAAACCTCGGGCCTTGGTGCCTGCGCCGCGCCACCGGGAACCGACCCGGAACTGGCGCTTGCCACCCTTGGAACCATGGAGGCGGAGGTGGTCGGTCGCGTCCCGGCGCTCAGCACACGGTCCCGTCTGTCCAATCTGGGCGCGGATCGTGCCAACAAAATGGATCTGAACATCGACCACCCTTCGCATTCCGGGATGCAGATGGATCAAATCTCGTTGCTTTTCATTCCGATGCGCTATGTCGAGACCGTAGACATCGATCTGGATGGCGCAGGGTATGTCGAGCTGACCGGCTCAATCTCCCTGTCCGAGAATCCACGGGTCGGCATATCCGTTCCCAGTCGTGCGCAGGCGGTGGACGTGACGATGACGGATACGGACGGCACGGTCACACACCTGCACAAGAAACTGGCCGGATACTAGATCAACCGCCCCCGGCAACGGGTTGACCAGGGGCCGGTTCAACCCGCTCAAGCGGGTAGTCCCACAAAGTCCAGCCATCGGTGCCTTCCGGAAACCAATAGACGTTGGTGTAGCCCCATTCGATGGCCCGCCGGGCGGCGTTCCAGCTCATCCAGCAGTCTTCGAGGCAAAAGAAAACAACAGCCTGATCGGCGTCCCCTGCGGTAGCGCTTTCCAACCCGTTTTGAAAATACTCCGCCGTGACCTCGGCAATGGCGCCATAGCCCACATTGGGCAACCAGATGGCGCGGGGAATACTGTCACGCGGTTTGTCGCGCCAGATCGTGCCCTCGGGCAGATTGTCAGGTTTCGGGGCCTGAGGCAGTACATCCACGAACACGGCTGCCTTGTCCTGCCATAAACCATGCGCCGCTTCCGGGCCGATGGTCGTGCCACCGGTGATGCGGTCAGGCACCGGTGCCCGGTAGTGATCCATACGATAGTCAGAAGGTTCCGGTACCGTTTGGGCCGTCGCAGCGCCTGCACAGATCACAAACGCCACAAGGGCGCGGATCATTGCGAAAGCTCCAGCACTTCGGTTCCCAGATCGTTGACCAGCGGAACGCCGGCTTCGGCCAGAACCGCGTTGATCTCATCCTGATGGCGCCGGATCAGAGAATTCAGCTGCCGCTGCCACACCTTTTCGCCCTGACGCACCCCCATGGTGATGCGATAGAACAGGCGCGGCGGCAGTTCCTCTTTGACCAAGGGGATGACCTTGAAGTCCGGATAATCCGCCTTGACCAGAGGGCCGCCCAGAGGACCCCAAAGAATAGCAGCATCAATCTCCCCCGACTGCAGGTCGTTAAGCATGTCGATGGCCGGGCTTTCCACGCGGCGATCGACAAACAGGTTGTAGGGCTTGGCCTGCCCGATCAGCCCGTTACGCGCCATATGCGCGGCCGGGGGCGTTCCCGCCACGATCCCGATCTTGCGCCCCTTAAGCGCCGGATCGTCCAATGTCTGAACTGATGCAAGATCGCTGCCTGCAGGGACGATCAGCGCATAGGCCGATGTGTAATAATGATTGGTGTTCTGGACCAACTCATGCCCCTGGGCATAACCGATTACGACGTCGCAGCGTTTCGCGGTCAGAGTGTTTCTGATAAAGCCCGTCGCCTGCGGGAACCAGACATATTGAACCGGCAACTCCAGCTTGGCGGCAATCAACTCGGCCAGCTTGTTTTCATAACCCGATCCGTCCTCGGACGAGACCGGGTAGTTGGCGGGGTCGGCGCATACGCGAAAGGCGTTTCCGGACACCAGATCAGAGGTCTGCGCAAACGCGGGAAGCGCCTGTGCCGCCCAGGCTGCCAGCCCTATCAGGGCGAAACAGGCCTTAGCCCATGCACGCATCTTCATCCTCGCGGATTACATCCGATTTAGCTTCTTTCTTGGGGGGTCGTCCGCGCGGGATCGCGCCCGATCCGTGGGCCTTGAGATAGACGTAGATGTCGTCCAAAAAGCACATCACGTTCGGGTTGTCGCCAAATCCCGGCATCACCGAGTTCTCGGCCGCGTTGACGACCTGACGGCCATTGGTGACGACATCGAGAAAATCATAATAGTCCATGTCCAGCGCAGACTCTTTCAAAGCCGGCGCATAGGTCGATCCCTCTCCATCCGGACCGTGGCAAACGTGGCATTCCGCGTGATATCGCCGAAAGCCTGAAAATGTCATCCAGTCCACCGTTCCATCTTCGGCAATATTGAAGGTCGGGATATCTTCGTCCGTGTAGTACCGCCCATCCTCGGAATACGCGACGGTCAGATTGTCGGCTGCCGCTGCGAATGGAACACACGACATGAGAGAAAGTGCCAAAAGACGTACAGCGTGGTTCATTTAGATCTCGTTTGTTATGAGTGAGGTGTCGGCGCGACCACTTTGGGCCGCGCCGGACAGAGGCTTGGTTCAGTTCGGCAGTGCGAAGACGGTCAATTGACCACCCAGCGCGGTATAGTCGCTGAGAGCGGCATAGCCTCCCACGGCGCCCAGACCATCGTTGGGGTTAGTCAGACCAGCCGCCAGACCGATCCCGGCCCAGCCACCAACACCTGACAGGATGCCGACGTACTGCTTGCCGCCGTGCTCATAGGTCATCACGTTGCCGATGATGCCGGAGGGTGTCTTGAACTTGTACAGTTCCTCACCCGTTTCGGCATGAACGGCCTTGAGATACCCTTCGAGCGTACCGTAGAACACCACGTCACCCGCGGTTGCCAGAGCTCCGGACCACACCGAGAATTGCTCGGGCAGCGACCACTTGATTTCACCGTTGATGTTATCCCACGCGATGAAGTTGCCCATGCCGCCATGGCTGTCGGGTGCCGGGTACATCGCCAACGTCGCGCCCACATAGGGCTGACCGGCCGTATAGGACACGCGGAACGGTTCATAGTCCATGCAGACATGGTTGGTCGGCACGTAGAACACCTGTGTCTTCGGCGAATAGGCAGCAGGCTGTTGGTCTTTCGTACCCAGAGCCGCCGGGCAGATACCGGTCGAGTTCACGTCCTCGCCGTTCTGTTCCGTCGAATATTGGGCAACAACCGCCGGACGACCATAGGTTTCGCTGTTGGGGTCCATATCGACGCCTGTGGTCCAGTTGACCACCGGATCGAATTTCTCGGCCACCAGCAGTTCACCGGTCACGCGGTCCAGAGTGTAGCCCAAACCGTTGCGGTCGAAATGGGTCAGCAGCTTGCGCTCGGTGCCATCAATTTCCTGTTCCGTCAGGATCATTTCATTGATGCCGTCGTAGTCCCATTCGTCATGCGGAGTCATCTGGTAGAACCAGCGTGCCATACCGGTATCGATATCGCGGGCCATGATAGTCATCGACCAGCGGTTATCCCCCGGACGCTGCGCCGGGTTCCACGTCGATGGGTTCCCGGTACCGTAGTACATCAGGTTCTCGTCCAGATCGACCGAGTACCAGCCCCATGTGGTGCCGCCACCGATCTTCCACTGATCGCCTTCCCAGGTATTGGTGCCCGAATCCGCGCCCACCGGTTTGCCCAGATGGGTGGTTTTTTCCGGATCGGCCAGGATGTCGGAATCCGGACCCATTGAATAGGCCCGCCAGACCTGCTCTCCCGAGTTCATGTCATAGGCCGTGACCGACCCGCGCACACCAAACTCACCACCAGAAATACCGACAATGACCTTGTCCTTGACCGGCAGCACGGTGGCTGTGTTGGTCTCACCAATCGCCGGATCGCCGTTCTGTGCTTCCCAGACCACATCCCCGGTATTGGCATCAAGCGCCACAACCTTGGTATCCGCCTGATGCAGGAAGATCTTGCCGTCCGCATAGGCTACACCACGGTTCACCGTGTCACAGCACATCACCGGAATGACATCCGGGTCCTGCTTAGGTTCATACTTCCAAACGATCTTGCCTTCATCGGCCAGATTCAGGGCATAAACGATATTGGGGAACGGCGTATGAACATACATCATGTCGCCGATCACCAGCGGCGAGCCCTCATGCCCGCGCAGAACGCCGGTCGAGAAGGTCCACGCAACCTGCAGATCGCCGACATTGTCCGCCGTGATCTGATCCAGTTCCGAATAGCGCTGGTTCTTGTAGTCGCCTGTCTGGATGGCCCATTGCTTCGGGTTGTCCATCTGGGCAATCAGGTCGTCATTGGCATAAGCCGTGGTGGCCATGGCAATGGCAATCCCGGAGGTCCAAAGTGATAACTTCTTCATTCAATCTCCTCCCTTTTGCGCGGCAGTTTCGCCGCTGTGAAACACCTCACCCAGGTCGGACAATGGTGTTTTATTATGCTCATCCCGGCGGCCTCTCCTCTGACCGGTGATAGGACGAGCAATCTTGCGTCCTACGACCCCTCGTCTTCAAAGGTCGCAAGATAAGCGATGATGTTGACCCGGTCCTCTTCCTTGCGCAGACCGGCGAATGTCATCTTGATGCCCTTGGCATAGTCCCGGGGCTTGGTCAGAAACGCGTCCAGTTCTTCGGGCGTCCAGACCAATCCTTCTTCGGATAGCGAGATCAGGACCGGTGAATAGCCAAACCCCTCGACCGTCGCGGCCTGACGGCCGACAATTCCGTTCAGCATCGGGCCGACTTTGTTCTCGGCGCCCTCTCCCACGGTGTGGCAGGCCTTGCATTTGCGAAACACTTTTTCGCCGGCGTCAACGTCACCTTCGGCCACCGCTGCAAGTGGAACAAGCGCTAGGAATGCTGCGGATATTGTTGTTCTGAACACTATCGGTTTATCCTTTTCTTATTGGCTTAGACGCTCTGCGTGCCACTCGACATGGTCCCGCGCAAAGCTGTTCACGAAGAAGTATGAATGGTCATACCCCTGTTGAATCCTGATCTGTCCGGGCTGGCGGCACTTGGCCATTATGTTGGCCAGCGCCTCAGGTTTGAGCAGGTCAAGGAACTGGTCATCCGCCCCCTGATCGATCAGCAGATCGCCCTTCCACCCGTGTTCTTCCAACAACAGGGTTGAATCGTGCTCGGCCCAGGTATTTTCGTCATCGCCCAAATAGCTGCTGAGTTGTTTGCGGCCCCAGTCGGAACGGGTCGGATGCGCAATGGGCGCAAAGGCCGAAAGGGACCCAAATTTGTCGGCATTTCGAAGCGCGATGGTCAGCGCCCCGTGACCGCCCATTGAATGGCCGGTAATTCCGTGGCGGTCCTGCACCGGAAAGTTCTTCAGTACGATGTCGCGCAATTCATCGACAATGTAATCATACATCCGAAAGTGAGACCGCCACGGATCGCGAGTGGCATTCACGTAAAATCCTGCACCCTGCCCCAGATCATATGCATCGTCATCCGCCACGTCTTCGCCCCGTGGCGATGTATCCGGGAAGATCACAGCCACGCCGTAATCCGCCGCCGCCTCCTGAAACCCGCCTTTAGTCATGGCGTTTTCATGCGTGCAGGTCAGGCCGGACAGATACCACAACACCGGAACCGGACCGGTTTTGGCCTGCGGCGGCAGATAAACTGCAAAGGTCATCTCACAGTTGCAGGTCTTCGACTGGTGAGAGTAGACGATCTGCTCTCCTCCGAAACTGCGGTTCTGTGAGATGACCTTGAGATCCATATCAGTACTCCACTACCGCCCGGATCGATTTGCCCTCGTGCATCAGATCGAACCCGTGGTTGATCTCTTCAAGCTTCAGCTTGTGCGTGATCATCGGGTCGATCTCGATCTTGCCGTCCATGTACCAGTCGACGATTTTGGGCACGTCGGTACGGCCCTTTGCGCCACCAAACGCCGTACCGCGCCATGACCGGCCGGTGACCAACTGGAACGGACGGGTCGAGATTTCGGCCCCCGCGGGCGCGACGCCGATGATGATGCTTTCGCCCCAGCCTTTATGTGCACATTCCAACGCGGTTCGCATCACGCCGACATTGCCCGTGGCATCAAAGGTGTAATCCGCGCCACCGCCTGTAAGCTCCACCAGATGCGCAACCAGATCGCCGCTCACGGTTGATGGGTTCACGAAATCGGTCATGCCGAAATGTTTGGCCATGTCGACCTTACCATCGTTCAGATCGACGCCGACAATCTGATCGCAACCTGCCATGCGGCAGCCCTGAATGACGTTCAGCCCGATCCCGCCCAGGCCAAAGACGACACAGCGGGAGCCGATCTCTACCTTGGCGGTGTTGATCACTGCGCCTATACCAGTGGTGACGCCACATCCAATGTAGCAGATCTTGTCGAACGGCGCGTCCTTACGCACCTTGGCCAAAGCAATCTCTGGAACCACCGTGTGATTGGCAAAGGTCGAGCATCCCATGTAGTGATGGATCGGCGTGCCATCCAGCATACTGAACCGCGTTGTGCCATCCGGCAGCAGGCCCGCGCCCTGTGTCGCCCGCACTTTCTGGCAGAGGTTTGTCTTGGGGTTCAGGCAATATTCGCACTCGCGGCATTCGGGGGTGTAAAGCGGAATGACGTGATCGCCGACCTCAAGGCTGGTGACGCCTTCGCCGATCTCCAGCACAACTCCTGCCCCTTCGTGGCCCAGAATGGCCGGGAATATCCCTTCGGGGTCATCGCCCGAGCGAGTGAACTCATCCGTGTGGCAAAGCCCTGTCGCCTTGACCTCGATCAGTACTTCACCCGCTTTGGGACCGTCGAGTTCAACCTCCATAATTTCCAAAGGTTGACCCGCCGCCACAGCCACTGCCGCACGTGTTCTCATGTTTATCTGTCCTCCCATACACCGGAATCAATCAGACCAGGTGTCTGGGCTAAGTATGAGGGCTGGCATGTAGTTCAAACAATTAAGACAATGGTGTGTATTGGGTTTGATGGACACAGCGCGCAGGCTTCGGGCATAGTATCGGGGTAGAGGAGACCTGCGATGTCGATCAGCAAGCGCACCATATTGGCTCTGGCCATGATCAGCGTGGCGGGTCCCGTTTTATCTGCGGACTTCTCCGATCCAACGTGGCCCTGCATTCAGCGTAAGGTCGAAAACCTGTCGCTGGGCCTGATGTGGCCGAACCAGATCAATGACGCGGAAACCGAGTTTCAGTCAGAGATCGGTGAAATCGCCGCCTTACTGGCACTGCGCCGCATCGAGCTTGAGGACCTTCAGCCCCAGGTCGCTGCCTTCGCGGCGCGCCACAATGGCGATCCCGACGTGCTAGGCCGGGTCTTTCAACGGGTTTTCGACGCGCTGTCAAAACGACGTGCGCGTATCATCGACGGTATCGGAGAGTTTTCGCTCAAACAGATTGAACTGGCTGATAAAATCGACCTCGCCCGAGCAGAAATGGATCAGGCCTTGACCGCTGATCCGCCAGATTACGATCAGGTCGATGCGTTGGAAGAACAGCTGGATTGGGATCAGTTGATCTATTCGGACCGCCAACGATCGATCACCTATCTCTGCGAAACCCCGCAGATCATTGAACGCCGCCTGTTTGCCATTTCACAAATGCTGCAGCAGCTGGCCGCTGATCAGGGCTGACAGCCGGTTTCAAACCAGCAGGAGGGCAACATGAGACCCTTACTGATTGTATTCCTGACCCTTGCGCCGCTTCCCGCCCTTTGCCAGACGGCGTTGAGCGGTGTTGACATGACACTGCCCAAAATGACCGAGGCACAACTGACCCGTGCCGATGTCATGACCCGGCTGGACGCGGCAACAGCTGACAATCCGGCAGATTTCACGCGTGTCTGGCTCAATAACCTGGACCTTTCTGGATTGAACTTCGGCAACGCGATTCTGCGGGCAGCCTCGCTGAACGGGACCGATCTGTCGGGATCGAACCTTGACGGAGCCGTTCTGAGCCAGGCCTGGATGATCGGTGCCGACCTCTCTGGCGCTTCGTTGGTCGGGGCCGAGCTGTTTCAGACCCAGCTTGGCAAAGCCAACCTAAGCGATGCCGATTTCAACAATGCCAGAACCGCTGCCGACTTTACCAAGGCAAACCTGAGCCGAACCGTGTTTCGGGGGGCCGATTTCTCGGCAGATATGCGCAACCAGTCGATGGGGCTGATGCGCGGTGTTCTGAAATCGGCGAAAGGGGCCGATGCAGATTTCACCGGCGCACGGATGTCCCGCGCGGATCTGGAATTTGCCAAACTGCCCGGTGCCAATTTCACCGATGCCGACATGTCGATGGCCACTTTGGGGGGAGCGGATTTGTCGGGGGCCACGCTGACGGGTGCCGATTTCACCGACGCGGATCTGACGGCCACGCGCCTGACGGGTGTCGTGGGGGCCAAAGAAACCAATCTGGACGCCGCCAAGAACCTGAACCGCGCCTTGCGCTGAGGGCGGCTATTCCCATTCCAGTTCGGTAAAGGCAACGGTAGCGTTGCGTGGGTTGTATGCTTCGAACAGGTCCCATCTGTCTGCTTCGCTCTGCCCGATCGTTTCGACGGCCTCGCCCAGTCGCTGACCGCTGTCAATCGCGGCGCGGGTGTCCGTCTCAAGCACCTCGAGATAACGCTGCATGTCTTTCGCGCCGTCTGGCCATGCCAACACCGGACCGCCATGGCCCGGCACGATCTGATTGACCTCAAGTCCGGACATCTCGTTCAGGACCCGGCGCCAACCGACTAACCGGCCATCCAGCGCCGGTGTGTGCATGTGAAACACCAAATCGCCGGTGAACAGAACGCCAGAACCCTGATCCAACACGGTCAGATCGTTCCCGGTATGGGCCGCGGGCCAGGCACGCAGCGCCAGCTTGCGATGTCCCAGATCGATTTCAACGTCCTCATCCACTGACAGGTCGACAGTGATCGGTTCGACTCCGATGAATTCCGCAGGGCCGATCACAGCGCTCAGGCTTTCGACATAATTGCTTTGCCTGTCCAGTAAGGCCCTTTCCAGCCCCGAATGGCCTACCACCTGCGCGCCGGAACGGGCCAAAGGCGCGGTGCCGAGCACGTGATCCGGGTGCATGTGGGTCAAAATTACGTGACTGACGGGCTTGTCCGTTCTTTCCCGGATGGCTCGCCAGATGGCCTCACCCATCCAGGGCGCGGTGCCGGTATCGACAACTGCGACACTGTCTTCACCAATGACAAAGCCAATATTGGAAACATCCCCAAGGTTGTCCGCGTTTGGCTCTTCAATCCGCCCGAGATGAACAAAGAGGCCGGGTGCAACTTCAAGAAATTCCAACGCCACACCAACAGGTTGGCAATACACGTCCCTGCCCTGCATCTGATCGTCGACCGAGGGATTGGCGGCCAGATTTTGTTCGCATTCCGCCAACGACGCAGCCTCGTAGCCCGGCAGCAGCTGTTCCCGGCACGGCCCATCCGGTGCCTCGAGACACATCATGAAAACGGCTTCGAACATTGCGACCCTCCGTCCTGAACTTTCGCACAGTTTGCCGCCAGAGCCACACAGCCTTTCGTCGGCGTATATTTTATTGGGGTTTTATGGCATATTTTCCTGTACCGGTTACCGGAGGAGACAACATGGCCAGACTGACCGGACCGGCCGCGGTCCTTTCATTTGCACTGTCACTGCCCGTCTGGGCGGAACAACCCGTAAAAAATCCGTTGGTCGAAGGCGAGACCTGGCAGGATTTGCAATATGACGTGGTTGGCGACGCCGAACTCGGAAACGCCGACAGGCTGCTGTCGATAGACGCACCCTACCGCGCGCATGATGCGGCGACGGTTCCGCTTGTTCTAACGCAACTGGACCCCGATGCCCGGATCACCGCCGCCACCGTCGTGATTGACGAAAATCCGGCGCCTGTCGCTGGGGTTTTTACCTTTTCACCGGCCATGGGATCGCTGGATTTCGAAATGCGGGTACGTGTAAACCAGTATTCCAACATCCGCGTGATTGCTGAAACGCCGGATGGGCTGCACATGACGGGCCGTTTTGTCAAAGCATCCGGAGGCTGTTCGGCCCCGGCCACCAAAGACCCTGAGGTCGCCTTGGCGTCGATGGGCAAGATGAAGCTGCGCAGTTTCGGGGACGAGGTGCAGATGTCGACCCCCCGTCGAGAAGCACAGATCATGATCCGCCACCCGAATTACTCCGGCCTGCAGCGTGATCAGGTAACCCAGCTGTTCATACCCGCGCATTTCATCGATCACCTCGAGGTGTGGCAGGGAGAAGAACTGCTGTTCACCATGGATGGCGGTATTTCGATCTCGGAAAACCCGGTGTTCCGCTTTGCCTATAACGACAACGGCACGACAAACCTGACGGTCAAGGCGACCGATACCGAAGGCAACAGCTTCGAAGCGGACTTGCCGAAATCGGCGGCCAGCTGACGCCTGTTAAAAACAGACAACTTCAGCCTCGGCCTGCGCCCTGCGCAGGTCGGCAACCATTGCTTCTGCCATTACTGCACTTTTGAAGAACGCCATGCGCTCGCCACCGACCCGGCGCATCGACAGAACTGTTTCGGCCTGTTCGTATCTTTCATATGGCAGGATCGAGGCGATCAGGTCGATCGAACACGAACACCGGTCCAGCATTTCGCGGGACTGGCCATTGGTGACCATACAAGCGAATACGTAATCTGCCCTTGCGGCCGTAGGATAGTCATTCAGCCGCTCCGCCACGCTTTGTGCCATGGACGCGGGTGGCGCAGCAGCACAAAACACTGCAAAAACCATCACAAAACGCATCGAAACCGTCATTCCCGACCCTCCTGCACTCCTTCGAACTGCATTTCCGAGCGATAGATGACATCAGAACCGTTTTCCGGATCTGTCTCGGCCACCAGCCTCAGATACCACCCCGGCACCTGCTCTGAGACTGTCACACTCAGTACCAGATCTCCAAACCCCTGCATTCGGTCCTTGTTCGGATCTTTTTCAAACGGGCGCATTCGGATGATCTGCACGGGTACGGTTTTGCCGTCGAAAACCGCCTGACCTGCAACCACTTCGGCAGGTTGAACCAGCGCATCTTTCACACGATTGCGAATATAAAACGGACTGCCACCAGCAGTTTCCGCCATATCGCGAATGGTGCTTTCATAGAAAACCATGATCATCGGGTTGCCGACGCTGGCCGGAAACACGCCCATCGCTCGATGCTTGTCGTCCTGCCGAAACTCCAGATGTGCCATTTCCGAGCCGTCATCGGTGAAGCTGAGGGCTATGTCCCCGGTATCGCGCGCGGCGGTTTCGGGCTTCAGGCCGTTAGTCACCATGCGTTGATAGACAAGCTCTTTGTCCCTGGCGATGCTATCCAGAACACCCTCCTGGAACAGAAGATCATAGGCCTTTTCCCCATCAGCCGACGCCGCAAAGGCCGGATTGAAGCTCAGGCCAAATACGGCAAGCACGATTATTAGCGTCCTCATGAGCAAGCGCCCTCCCGCTTGTGAGAGTACGGCCTTTAGCGTTCCTGTCATTGCCGACTTTTGTCGGTGTCGAGCGTCTGGGTAATCACGCTGTGATGAATTTTCCAGACGATCAATGACCGCAGACGCGACAGTTTGACCGGTTTCGTCATCACCGAAATCTCATGCCTCAGACCGGCCTTGCGTACCGCTTCGCTGCGATCTGCGGTGATCAGAATGGCCGGAACCCTGGACCGGGTCATCTGACGGATCTGGCGGATCGCACTGACCCCGGTGTCGCCATCGTCCAACTGGTAATCGGCCAGTATGATATCGGGCGGCATACCCATATCGGTGACAAAGCGCATCGCCTCTTGGGGTGATCGGGCTGGCAGAACGCTGGCGCCATTCTGTTCCAGCCACTGCGTGGTGCCAAAAAGAACATCGCGGTCATTTTCGATGACAAGCACGATATAATCCAGCGGAACGTCCCCGGTATGCAGCAATAGATCGGGTGTTTCCGTGGCGCCACGATCCGCCTCGACCCGGTCCATTTCGATGCTGAAAACGGACCCGACGCCGGGCTTGGATCGTAACGACAGATTGTGGCCCAATAGTCGGCATGCCCGGTCAACCACAGACAGGCCCAATCCCATGCCTGAACCCAGCGGAACGTTGTCCGCCCGGGTGAATTCTTCGAACACGCGCGCCTGGTCCTTTCGCGCGATGCCAATTCCGGTGTCCCAAACCTGCAGGACGACCTTGTCGCCACGGTGGCGACATCCCACCAGTACCCTGCCGCCGGGTTCGGTGTACTGGATCGCATTCACCACCAGATTCTGAATGGATCGCAGCAGATAAACCGGATCAGAATGAACGAAAATCGAGCTGGACACGACGTCCAGCCGCACGTTCTTGTTCTCGGCAACCAGCGTCTGATCGCCCTGAATACCGGCAATGACAGACGCCAGACTGACATTCGTCGGTGAAACCGTATCCGGATCGGCGGTTTCCAGGCGCGAAATATCAAGCAGCGAATGAAGCAACTGTTCCGCCGACCCAAACGCACCGTCCAGACGTTCGATCATTTCGTAGAACTCAGTGTCGCGCGAAATCTCGGTCAGGGTCGAGATCATCAGCTTAGCTGCGTTGATCGGTTGAAGAAGGTCGTGACTGGCCGCAGCCAGGAATCGGGTCTTTGATGACACCGCGGCCTCGGCGCGTTCCTTTGCTATCCGCAACGCCTCTTCGACACGGGCTTTTTCTTCGTATTCCCGCGTCAGTTTCTCGTTGGCACGCGTCAGCTCGGCTGTCCGCTCCATAACGCGGTTTTCCAGCGTTTCCGTCGCGCGTGCCTCAAGAGTCACGTCTTTCAATTCGACCAGAAAGCCGCCATCCGGCAACTGGTTGGCCTGAATGTCCAGAACCCGATCTACCCCATCGCGTACACGTTTGCGCAGCCAGCCCCGATTTTTCAGTTCGTGATGCCACCTTCCGATTTTCAGTTCATCATCGGTTCTGATCAACCCGCGCGCGCGCAGCAGGTCCAATAGGGACTGTACCGGTGCGTTCTCAGGCAACAGCGATTGCGGCAGGTTCAGAATTTCACGAAACCGGGCATTGTGCATCATGACGTCGCCGGTTGCCGAAAACGTGCAAACCCCCGAACTCATGTTTTGAAAGACCGCCTGAAGGTAATCTTCCTGCCGGTCGATAAGAGTTTCTTTCTCGTCCCGGTTCCGGCGCACGACCGAAGTGATATCGGTGAGTAGAATGACGACATTCTCTTCCGAGGTGTACTGCGCGCTCAGCTTGTACCAACGGTCGCCGCGCAGTTCGATCACCTCGCTTGTTACCATGCCGGACCGCGTATTTCGTTCCAGCACATCGGGCATGTTCGAAACGCCCCGGTCCGAGGATACAAATTGCCCGCTGCCCTGCACCAGGGCAAAAAAACGCCGCAGCCTGAGGCCCGGCCTAACAAGCTCGGAAACATCCGAAAAAACTGCTTGGAACAGCTCGTTGCAAAGGTTCAGCTCACCATCGGTGAACAGCGCAAACCCTTCCTCCATTGAGGACAGCGCCTTGACCAGGCTTTTTCGCGTCTGCTCCCGCTCGTATCTGGCGCTTTCCAGTTCGATGGTCGCACGTTCAAGGTCGCGGCTTTGCTCCATCACCCGTTGTTGCAATTCAATCGCCGACTGAAAGGCGCGGAACGCAGAGGGACCCACGTCTTTCTGGCGATTAGCACGACGCATCAGCGCATCAATAATCTTGGCCTGTTTGACGACCTGAAGTTCCAGCGGATCGTCCGGGTTCAGCATGGTCAGCTCAGTTCACGTTTTTCAGGTTCAAAAAAGGCCACGCCGACAAAGGTCTGGTTCATATGCAAGCCCGATTGCTGTTCACCATAGGTATTGAACCCGACAACACGGCGGGTTTGCAGCACATCTGAAACCTGTTTGCTCAGTTGCTTTTGTTCGATCTCCAGCTTGCGCAACACGCAATCGAACCCAAGGATAAAATCCGGTGCCTTTCCGGCGTTGTCGCGTACGTCCAGCCCGGCTTCAAGCGTTTCGATGATTTCCTTGCCACGCCCGAGGGTCATGATCAGGCCGTCGTCGATGGCAGCCAGAAAAGACAGCGAATGCCCGTCCATCGCCTCGCGAATGGCGCGCACGTAATAGTTTAGGTTCTGCCGCAGCAACAGCGGGTTTTCAGCAAAAACCAGTGGTGACAGATCCTCGGCGGAGCAACCGACCAGGCGGGCGTATTCCAGGGCTGCGGGCGCGCCGTTGATCTCGTAAACCACACGCTCTTCGGGGTCGGCATCCGTGATGATGATTTCGGACCCGATTGGCAGGAAATGGTCAAAACCAATGCCCTGAAACCTCAGGTTCGTTTCAATCAAAAGCAGGACTGCGGCGTTGCTGTGCGCCTTGCCGCTGTGAAGCACAAATGTCTCTTCGTATTGCAGGCCATCCCCTGCTGATCCACCAAAAATCGGCAAACCATCCAGAACGGCCTCAAGCGTGGAAACCAGCAAGTCCTCCTGTTTCGACAACCCATCCGAAAACACAAGCGCCAACCTGTTCCAGCCGGCGGTGTGGCGAAACCTTTCAGCCTGCCGCTGCGCATTGGCAGCGATTTCCGTTGAATCCAAGGGTCTGAGTTCTTCGAACAGGATGGATGAGCAGCGAAAGTTCGACTTAGGAAATGAAAGCAACAGCAGCGTATCGGATTCATATCCGAGTTCCGTGATCTGCCCGGCGGTTGTGCATCCAAAAACAGGCACACCGGCCAATTTTCGGTTCAGGCCGCGCGACACTTCAACGGGGTCAAGATCGTTGGGGATAAAGGCCAGAACAAAGCAGCACGTCCGGCTGTCGATATCCGCACACGCTTCTTCAACGGCTGCATGTGGGTCTGACGCAAGCGAGCGGCCTGTTGTGATGAAGTGTGGTCCGGGCTTCAGATCCCGCATGTGCGTTCCTCAGTGCTGCAGAAAGGACTTAACCTCCGGTTCGTGCCGTGTCTGGCGGGCCATAACCGAGTCGACCAAAACCGCCGCTTGGGTTCGGTTGCGAACGCCCAGACGGCGCAGCAACGCCGTGATATGCGCCTTGACCGTGGCTTCGGCCAGCGACAGCTCATAGGCGATCTGCTTGTTCGATTTGCCCACACAAATGAGCTTGAGGATGCGTACCTGCTGCGGCGTCAGCGTCGAGAGTTCGGGGCTAGACTGGTACACCGTGGTTTCCGGCGATTTCAGTTCTTCGATACGGTTGTATTCCGGCGGAACATACCTGCGGCCTGCAGTTACCTCGTGGATGGCGAATTTCAGCGTCTGCGCGGAGGCGTCTTTGGGAAGAAAACCCATGGCGCCATAATCGATCAGAGATCGCACAAGTTCGCAGGAGGCAAGCGCCGAAATGACAAGAACAGGGGCAGAAGGCCACCGGTCACGCAACTGTTGGAACCCCGAGATCCCTGTCACATCCGGCAATTTCAGGTCGAACATGATCAGGTCGGGCTTGAACCCTCCGCTCAGCACCTCGAATGTCTGCTTCAGCGTCTTAGCTTTTTCGATACGGCAATTCTCAAAGCTAAGCTGCAATGCTGCAGCCAGCGCGTCGCTAAAAAGCGGATGATCATCCACGATCAAAACGTTTGACACTTGGTCCACCGCTTTGGGGTATCCCACCGGTTGCATTGCTTCTCCTCCGCTGGGAAAGGTACATCAATTTTGGAACGTTTCAACTGTTTCAGTTTGATACCCGAGAAAAAGGTTCTATTTAACAGAAACTTGACTGCTGGAACCCCTCAATTGCGCAGGAAGTCACGGGCAAATCCCATCAAATCAAGTGCCGGAGCCTTGGGGTCATAAAACCTCCGGTCGAATTCCTGGATCTGTTCCAGGCGAGCTTGAGACGGTCCATCCCGGCGCAGGATCGCGGCCGCGACCCGCCGCAGCCCGTCAGCACGTCCGGTCCTGGCACATGTCCTTAGATCCCGCACCAGCGGGTCAAAGATCCCAAAACGCTGCAGCGCCGGCAAGCCGGTCAGCTTGCGGCCGGACATGCCCCAGACCACTCCGATTGCGAAAACGAACGCCGCCAAAGCAACAGCGGGCCAGCCGGGTAGTCGTGCAGCGGTTGGGTCGGAGTTCAACTCCACGCCTGTTTCCCCGCCCGCGACGGTACCGTAGGCCACACGCTGAGCTGAGATGGTGACGTCACGGTTTTCCCGGGCAACCGTATCGAAGTAGCTGAGCTGAAGCGGCTCAACGATGCCCGAAGTGTCATTGCCGGGCCGAATGGTCCAGCGCCAGAACGCGTATGTCACCGGGCCGTCCGGTGTCAGTTCCACCAACCGTTTTTCGGGGTGAGCGAAGATCATGGCCGAAGGTGAATGCAACTCGGGCATCGGGGGCACCATCTCGGGCGTTGCCCCCAATGCCTCGATCCGGATTACACGCAACACACCTTCGCCTGGGGACAACTGATCGGGAGCATTCGACCATTGGTCCGAGATTTTCAGGTCGCGGACAGGAAACCACCAACCGGCCGAGGCCGGAGCCGGGGCGACCTCAATGGTCAGTGGCTCAGACTGGATATCATGCTGGAACCAGTCGTCATTTTCATCCGTCAGAGTCAGGCTATGGGTGAACCGACCAATCGTCAGGGTGCCGGACCTGACAGGGTAAACTGCCATCCGCCGGGTAAACACTTTGAAGTTTCGACCATTGATCCTTTCTTCCGTCCAGTGATCCGGCCCAAGCTGCGCCCAGCTAAAGCCGTTGAAATCAGGCTGAACCAGCTTTTCCCGTGTAATGTGGCGCCTGTAAACGCCACGGATAGAGATCAGGATCATCTCACGCGTGAACGGGATTGCAGCGTTTTCCTCGACCGTCACCTCGATCGACAGTTCCGAGGGCAGAACCGTTTTCGATTGTGCCACCGCGTGCACGGGCAAGAACAGGCACATCAGGACAAGCCATTTCATCGCGGGTCCTCCGGCTCGGGCGGGGACAAGCCCAGTTTTGCGCGGCGTTTGTGCTCCTGCGCGATCCGGGCGGCCATGAATTCACCGGGGACGTCGGACAACTGGTTCAGCCAGCGCTCATCTGCCACCATGAATTTGTCGTCAAAGATGCGCCGCACCCCAAGACGTCCGCGACTGTCGAGTTCGGCCAGCCCGAGCATCGTGTTGGAATTGGTGACTTCGCTGCCAGTGCCCGCCGCACGGGCATCGCCGCGCGCGATGAAGCTGTCGGCCTGCGGTCCGGTCTTGCGCTCTGGAAACAGGCCAAGCGCTTCGGGGTCGATCTGCAGGCCCGCATAATAGGCAGCCACAACGTCGAAATTCGCCTGCGCATCCGTATCTCCGGTGGCAATCGCCTGATCATAGGCTTCCAACCCGGCGGCGAGGCGACCGCGAAAGACCTCGGTATTCCCCAGATTGTAGATCGCGCCCGCCTCTTCGAACGCCAGCGCCGCCGCGTCGAAATCGCCTACACGAAACAAAGCAACGCCGCTCCAGTCCGGGTCCGAAAACAGCTGCACCGCGACCCTATTCGCCCCTATCGCCAGGGCGACCCGACCAAAGGGTGCAGCTCCGCCCAGTGCGAGGGCGAGCCCCACAAAAGCAGCTCCGAACAGGGCCAGCCACTTCATGCCCTTTCCCTCCAGAACAACAGCAGCATCGGGAACAGAGCGAGGACCAGAATGTACCGCCCCAGATCGTGCCAGAAAAGCACTGGATAGTCCGCCTTTTCCAGCCGCGTGGCTGTGTCCTGCGCCAGCCATTGCCCCAGCTCGTCGGTATGGCCCAATGTGAAAACGGCGCCCCCACCAACTCTCGCATGGGTTTGCATCTGCGCGGATGGGTCCTCCATCGCAACCAAGGACACTCTGACGTCGCGACCGGCTAGGGCTGCAACATGTTGCAGGGATTCTGCCCCCAAGCCTTCACCATCGGTGAACAGGACCACGTCACCGGCAAGGATGCCAGCCTCATCCATCCGCCGGGCGGAAAGCCCAAGCGCGCGTTCGGGGCGGGATCCCTTATCGGGTACTGTGTCGGCAGCGATCAATGAAAAGGTCTGACCCAATTGCCGGTGGTCGGTCGTCATATCCGTTGCGACATAGGCGTCGCCTGCGAACACTATGATCCCGCCAGGTCTGGACCCTAAAGCGCCAACGCCAAATCGGCCCATGGTCAACATCTGCGGCCAGCGTTCGTTGCCGGCAACACTGGTCGAGGCATCGACCAGAAACATAACACCATCCAGATTGCGATAGGTCTGTGCGTCGCGCCGCTCGACTGCCGGGCCGATCAGGGCGACCACGTTGAGCCCCGCAACCGACAAAAGAACAATCGGAGGCAGCGGGAAAGCTGCCCCTTCGATCCGGCCAATCGCCGCCATCGCCTTGATCAGCGCCGCATCCGCGACATTGTCCCACGCACCGAACCCGCGTGCACGGGACAGCACCCACCAGGCAAGCCCGGCAAGACCCGGAAGGGCAAGCAGCCAAAGGGGCCTGAGAAGAGTGAACTCCGGCCCTGTCATCCTGCGTGCCTCCACGCCGCCCAAAGCGCAAAAACAACCGCCAGCGCGGCGGGCCAGGTCCAATAGCTACGATGAATTTCAGCGGTCAGGCCTGCACTGTCGGTAGCTTCCAGACGGTCCAGCGCCTCTGTCACCGCAATCAGGTCATCGGTGGTTTTGACGCGAAAGCTCTCTCCACCCGAAACCTGCGCAATGGCGCGCAGGGTAGCCGCATCAACGACACCACGCTCGCCCACCTCTGCGGTTTCCAAATCCTTGGGTCCCAACGCGATAGTGTGCACGCGCACGCCCATCCCGGCGGCCAGTTCCGCGACACCGCGCGGATTGGTGGCACCGGCATTGTTCACCCCATCAGACAGCAGGATAACCACCCGCGACGCCGCCTGACTGTCGGCCATCCGTTTCAGCGCCAGTCCAAGACCGTCCGAGATATTTGTCGCGCGCCCCGAAATGCCGATGCTGGCCTCTTCGATCCGGCGGGCGACGGCATCGGTATCGAAAGTGAAGGGGGTGGCATAATACGCCTCGGACCCGAAAACGATCAGCGCTACCCGGTCCCCTGCCCTGCGACGGGCGAAATCTGCGCCCACGGTTGTCACGGCTTCCAGCCGCGTGACCTGGCGGCCATCCAGGTGGAAATCATCGCGCACCATCGATCCGGACAGATCCAATACAATCGCAAGATCGCGACCCGAGACTTTCAGGGCGCTGACCGGCGTCAGTTCGCGCGGCCCGGACACCGCGAATACCATAAGTATCCAGATGAGCCACAAGATCGCTTTGTCCGCCATCGCATGGCCACCGGGCGCGTGGCCGGAGCCGGCCGCCGAAAGCAACGCGCCGATGCGATCCGGAACCGGAAAGCCGCGTTCCAGCAGCGGCCGGGGCTTGTCGAACCGCGAGATAAGCAACGGAACGGGCAAAAGGAGGAGCACCAGAGGATCGGCGAGATCAAACACGGCGCGCGACCTCGTCTTTCAGCAACGCCAGATCGGGACCTCCACCCGGCCGGTACAGATCACCTGCGAGTTCCGAATAGCGTTGCGGGTCCCGCTTGCGAAGCTGATGCAACAAAGCGACCCTTCGGCGGTCATCAGACCAGCCTGACATGTCGGGCTGCGTGTCAGCAGCGGAGCCTGTCCGCGTCGCAACGCGTCGGATACTCAGCAACCGCAAAACAAAGACGACACAAACCGCGGCCAACGCCGCCATTCCGACCACCGCGGCGTATTCAGCCAAAACGCCACCCGCTGCCTCGGCCGGCAGACGTGTGTCCCTCAGGCTGGCCAACATTGTGGCTTCGGACATGGCGGTTTCATTCATGCGGCGATCCTCTCGGAAAACGCGGCTGCGATGCGGCGGCTGGTGTCCTCGACCGGGTCACTGGCATTCAGAACAAGGGCCGGATGCGTTGCGACTGTTTGATGATACAGGGTCTCATTTCGCGCCCTACCACCGCTCAGATACACACGTTTTTGTTGCCCGTCTGACAGGCGCATGGGGTACCAGCCGCGCGGCATCTCGTCTGTGTTACTCTCGGTGACGAGAACCAGCCGTGGGCGGCGGCGATGGGCAATACGGTCCAACCGGTCGGCAAGCCCATCGCCGGGTTTATCGAAGCCTGATGCAATGATGATTTCCGAGCCCAACCGGGTCAGACGTTCCACGGTTTCCAATGCTCGGTCCAGCGGTCGCCCTTCGTCCAGTCCGTTCCGCAGAGATGTCAGGCTGCGCCCATGGGCCTGTACCAGACCGCCGATCACAGCCAGCATTCCGCGCGTTCTGCCGCGCGGTGGGACGATGACCGGCGCCCCGGTCGTGATTGCCAACAGACCGACACGCCCACCGCTCTCGATCAGGTGCCAGCCAATCAGCGCCAGTACCTCGGCGGCGGCAACGGACAAAAAAGCCCGTCGTACCCCCCAGAACATCGGCGCGCGAAAATCGGCAACCAGCAGTGAGACCCGGTCACGTTCTTCCTGAAACTGACGGACATGCAATCGCCCAGTGCGCGCGGTTGTACCCCGATCCAGGTGACGGATATCGTCGCCAGCCACATATTCACGTGCATCTGCGACCTCAACGCCCTGCCCGCGCTTGCGGGTCATAAATCCCCCGGGCAAGGCCACAACCGGCGGGTTGACATACGCCGCCAAAGCCAGACGTCGTAGAGCGATCAGAGCGTCCGACGTCAGGCTCACACCAGATTGTGACAACAGGTCGGTCACAACGGTTCCACCCTATCCAGAATATCCGCCACCAGACTGCGCGGTTTGTGCCCATCCGCTATGGCCCTCCAGGTCAGCACCATCCGATGGGCCAGCGCGTCGGGGGCCACAGCGACCACATCTTCCGGCAAAGCAAAATCGCGGCCGCGCAGATAAGCCCGCGCCCGCGCGGCCGAGGCCAGCGCAAGCGACCCACGTGGCGAGACAGCATGTTCCACGTGGTCCGCCAACGGCCCCTCGCGCGTGGCCGAGACAAGGCGGACGATGTAATCCCGCAATTCCGGTGCCACATGAACCGCACGGGCATCTGACCGGGCCGCGCGCAAACCCTCAAGAGTCAAGCGCCGCACATCCGGTGGGCCGTCCTGAGATTCCGCGATGACCAGATCCAGTATCCGGCGTTCGGTTTCCAGATCCGGCAGCGACAGGACCACATGCAGCAAAAACCTGTCCAGCTGAGCTTCGGGCAACGGAAAGGTACCGTCATGTTCGATCGGGTTCTGAGTGGCAATGACCAGAAATGGATCGGGAAGTGCGTGGGTTTCGTTCCCGACGGTCACCTGATGCTCGGCCATGGCTTCAAGCAGGGCGGATTGAACCTTGGGTGGTGCCCGGTTGATCTCATCAACCAGAACGAGGGTGTGAAAGACCGGCCCCGGAACAAATTCGAACCGCCCATCCTGCGGCTTGTAAACCGGCGTTCCGGTCACGTCCGACGGCATCAGGTCGGGGGTGCATTGTATCCGTGCAAAACTGCCCTCTACAGCGTTCGACAGCCATTTGACAGCGCGGGTCTTGGCCAGGCCGGGCGCGCCCTCGACCAGAAGGTGACCACCTTCCAGCAGCGCGATCAGAAGGCATTCGATCAGGTGTTCATGCCCAACCAACCCCTGCGACAAGTATCCCGACAACTCTTCAATCGCGCGCGGCGGATTTTCAGGCCTGGTATCCATGTGTCCTCCCCATGGTGGCGCGGGCGCAACGCCCGGGTTCAGGCTAACCGGAGTCAGCCGTCCCGCAAAACACACCCGATGGTATTACCTGGCAACCTGCACCGCCCGGGTACAGCTGTCGTCAAACAGAGACGAAAACCGCGGGTCGGACAGTGTTTTGTCGGTTTGCGCCCAAAGCCGGTCGTACTGTCGGTCGATATAGTCGAAGAACCCCGGATCGATCGTCTGATCTACAGGCGACTGCGCCACGGCGTGCAGCATGAACACATCAAATGCACACAGCCCGCTGGGGTTGGAATTCAATAGCGCCCGCATGAAATCATGTGAACTCCAGGGCCAACGGTGCAGATTGACGGGCGTTTCCTGAAGCTTGGACAGAAATCCGGCGGCCCTGTCAAAATGCGGAACGTCCATGCCAAACGTATAGGACTGAAAAAGCTCCTCCAGCAGGATAGACTTGTGGAATGCCCTCTCCAACAGGTCCGGTCGGCCATGGGCCGGTTGTTTGACTACAATGTGCGTTCCCTGGCCACGATGGCCAAAGAAGGTCTGCGCCATCGCCGGTGAAGTCATTACGTATCTGCGTCCCGCCGGCAGGCCAAGCAGATGGGTTTCGCTGAGCCAGTCCAAGTCCAAAGACAGCTCTCGTTCCGGGGGATATCCGGAATAAAGGCGTAAAACCACAGTGCGACCGGTGCCGCAATTTCTGGCTGACCGGCCTGCATAGCGCATTGGCGTGGGATATCCGTAACTGTGTCGTAGCAAGTCCCGAAAGGTGTTCAGAACCATCAATGTCTGCGGATGAGGCCGCTCACCGATCAGGCAGAGTGCTGCACCGGCGAGGTCCCGCCCGTTGATGTGAACGGGAACGGCCATGTCGCGACCGATCATAGTGGACCGAAGCTGATACCCCCAGCCGCGCTGCGCAAGCTCAAGATAGTCGCTCTTTTCGGCGTGAAGCCCCGTCGAGAATACAAGGATCGCCGCCATCTGAAGGATGAATCGATGCACGCTAGACCTCTGGTTTTACGTTCAGAGTAACTTGAGCCCCGCCGCTGTCCAAGGGTTGCCAAGGTCAGGACCCATTGATTTCCGCCAGGCGGCATGATTCACAGCGGAAGTGTCGCAAACTTTGGGGGCCAATTGGCGAGTATGCAGAACCTGGCGTTTGTTCCCTCCGAATAGTTTTTCAACAAGCTTCAGCATGGTCTCTTTGAAAGGCTGTCACTTCCCCAAGGGCGTGGAACGATCGGGGCTTTCGGGCTGCTGACTGCTGCCAGTTCTTCCTCTGTCAGATCGGTCAAGGCCGGATCGACGACCGGAGCTGTGCCGACATTGCGTGACAACAGGGCCTGTGTCTCAGGTGCCGAAAAAAAGTTGATGAACTCATGAATCTCATCAATCGGCTGGGCATGCTCGGGAACGATTCAATAGCCTGAATCTACAATTCCGCCTTTTTTCGGGAAGGTGGAGACAACCGGGAACCCCTCAGCAGCGGCAAGGCCCGCCACGTCGTGGTAATATTGGCCCATCGGAATTTCACCGTCCTGCAAGGATTGGTCAAACGCGCTCTCATCCTTGTACCAAAGCCGTACATTAGGAACGACCTCGGACAGTTTGTCGAACACCTGCTGGATGCCTTTCTTGGAATCCAGAATTTCGGTGCCCCCAAAGAATGTCGTAGCGGTCACTTCCAGCATGTAAGAGTTTGAGACCAGACCCAGCAGACAGATCTGGTCCTTTTAGGTCTCATCCCACAACGCTGCCCAACTGTCCGGGGCTTCTGGAAATTCGTCCGAGTTTGTGCAAAGTGTGATGTACCACGACTCCGCACCGACCCCAAATAGGCTACCGTCATCATAGCGGTCCTGGAATGTATCCGACATGTTCGACAGGTTTGGGTATTTGGAATCGTCGAGGGTTTTGAGTACTTTCTGATCTGCACCCTGACTGCGCGGGATACCGGCCATCAGCGACACATCCGCCGGGGCGGTCTTGGCCCGTGCCGCGTTCTTGATCTGGACCAGCCAGGTCTCGCCGGTGGGCACCGCGACCGAGTTCACCTCGATCCCGATGGCCAACGACCTGCTTCAATACACGACAGGCTTGGCGTACCGAGATACTGAACTGACAGAGAACCTGATTGATACAGGCACGACGACGTGCGGAGAAGTTTCCCTTTGCCGGCCTCCGCCAGGATCAGCTTGTCCAAGGTGAGGTCAGAAACAGCCTTTCTCAAACCGCGCGTTCTCCTTCTGAAGTCGTTTGAGCTCCCTAAACTGGTCGGTTCCCATACTGCCATATTGCTTGCGCCAGCGAAAATTGATCGGCTCAGCTATGCGTAGCTCGCGGATCGCACCGACCCTTGCCATACCTTGCCCGACAAGCAATTCGACCTGACGTAACTTAGTGATAATCTCCTAGGGCTTGTGTCGCTTGTTTACCATTTTTGGTCCTTCGTTCACTAAGCATAGCGGCGGACCACTTAAAAGAGGGAGGATCAACGTCCAAACACTGTGTCAACGACAAGGATCCGCGTTACAAAGTTGATGGTGCAAGGTCGATAACCTGCCTATACCCTTTATCAGCACCAGGCACCCGCAAAGGCTCTCTCGTCAATCTGAACACCGAGATTGCACACAATCGTTGCTAATTCTCGAACGCCACGTCGAAACCCCAAATCTCCCGCAGATGGCCCAAGGTCCCTTCACAGGTCTTTTTGTCCAGCGGCACACCGTTACGCACGGAGTGATGCAGCCTGAGGTGACGATCCCCCATTAAGTCAACATCCACGATCTGAATATCGGGATCGTATTCCGAAACGTCGAAACTGCGCGCCAGGGTGTCGCGCACCTGGTGATAGCCGCGTTCGTCATGAATCGCGTCGACCGTGTAAAAGGGTTTTCCCTCGTCATCTGTCAGCGAAAACATGCGGAACCGGCGCATGACATTGGGGCTGAGGAACTGCTGAACGAAACTCTCGTCGCGAAAGTTGGCCCAGGCATCCTTTAACACATCGCGCCACGCGCCGCTGCCCGCGATGTCAGGAAACCATTCCCGGTCTTCCTCGGTCGGGTCGGTGCAGATGCGCTGGATATCCTGCATCATCGCGAACCCCAGCGCATAAGGGTTTATGCCCATCGCATTCGGAGCGTCAAAGTCGGGCTGCGTCAGCACATTGGTATGGCTGTGCAGAATTTCGAGCATGGCGCCATCCGTCAGCAGACCGGTGCGATGCAACTCGTTTGTAACGTAATAGTGGACGAAACAGGCGCATCCTTCGTTCATCACTTTTGTCTGACGCTGCGGGTAGAAATACTGAGCTATATTGCGAACGATGCGCAAAACTTCACGTTGCCAGGACTTCAGAACCGGGCTGTGGCGTTCGACGAAATAGAGCAGGTTTTCTTCCGGCAGGCCCATTTCACGCTTGCGTTTCCGCGCCTCTTCATCGGTTTTCGACGATTGTGTAGGATGATCGAAGGCGTCCCACAGGTAATGTACCGCCCGTTCTTCTTCGATGCGCCTCTCTCGCTGCCGGGTTCTCTCATCCGCGAGCGATGAGTGGGGTGGACGCCTGTGCCGGAAGACACTCGACGGCATGAGAGCGTGGGCCGCGTCCAGCAAATGCTCAACCTCGCGTTCCCCGTGCAGTTCTTCGCATTGGGCAATAAATCCGCGTGCATAGTCGAGATAGTCGAGAATACCCCGCGCATCACTCCACTGGCGAAACAGGTGATTGTTCTTGAAGAAATGATTGTGCCCGAAGGCCGCGTGGGCGATCACCAGGACCTGAAGCGCCATCGTGTTGTCTTCGAGGCAGTACGAGATACAGGGATCGGAGTTGATCACGATCTCATAGGCAAGACCGTTTGCGCCTTTGCTATAGGCTTTCTCTTCGTGAACGAAACGCTTGCCAAAAGACCAGTGCCGATACATCAGCGGCATCCCGGTCGACGAATAGGCATCCAGCATTTGCTGGTACGAGATAATTTCGATCTGGTTCGGATAGACGTCGAGTTCAAGATCATCAATCGCCACACGCTCGATCGCGTCATAGCTGCGCTGGATGGTCTCAAAATCCCATTCCGAGCTATCAAACAGTGGTGCCCTGGTTTCAGTCCGATCAGCCATTTGAAACTCCGTTCGTTTTGCGCGCAAACAGCTCGTGCAGAACCGGGTAGATGTCGCTGGCGCGCGCGATCCGCTTCATGGCGAAATTTGGCCAAGCCTCTGAAACCTGACGGTAAGAACGCCACAACTCCATGCCATTATCTTCGCTGTTCATCAGATTGGCTTCGGTCTCGTCGACGATTTCCGTATAGGCGAAGTATTGGCAGCCTTTCATCAGATCACTGGTCAACAGATCGGCACACAGCTTTGAATCTCCGCTGAAATTCTCCCCATCTGATGCCTGCGCGGCATAGATATTCCACTGTGAGGGTGGATAACGGGCTTCGATTATCTTTTTCATCTCGTTGAGGGCACTGCTCACGACCGTACCGCCGGTCTGGCGAGAGTGAAAAAAGGTGTCTTCATCAACCTCCGCCGCGATCTGGGTGTGGCGGATGAAAACAAGCTCGATCTTGTCGTAGCGTTGTTTGAGGAAAAGATGCAGCAGAACGAAGAACTGCTTGGCAAGGCTCTTTTCCCGCTCGCCCATCGAGGCCGAAACGTCCATCAGGCAGAACATCACCGCATTCGCCGCCGGCTCGGGGCGCATTTCGAAATACTTGTACCGCACATCCAGCGGGTCGATGTAGGGGACGATCTTACGTCGCCGCAGCATCTTGTCGAGCTTCTCGCGCAGCACCTGTCTTTCCGCTTTTTGTGCCGCATCAGGCTTTTTCAACGCCTCGAGCTCTTCAACCTGTTTCGTAAGAGCCTGAATCTCCGCGCTATTTGGGCGCCTCATTGCAAGCCGTCGGCCGAACGCATTGCGCATCGTGCGCGAAACACTGAGGTTGGCGGGCGTCCCGGCGGCTGTGTAGCCCATGCGATGCGGTTTGGAGATTGTCACCTCTTTCAGGCTGCGTTTGACCATGTCGGGCAGTTCGAGATCCTCGAAGAACAGGGACAGAAACTCGTCCCGTGACAGAACGAACATAAACTCGTCCTCGCCCTCCCCATCAGGTGCGCCTTCACGTCCACCCTGCCCTTCCTGTCCTGACGGAGGTTTCTTGAGCCGGTCACCCGCCCTGAACTTCTTGTTCCCGGTCAAGACACGGTCTCGGGTACCACCTTTGCTGTCATGCTGAAAATGCGGTTCTCCGATCCCTTCTGACGGTACCGAGATGTTTTCCTGCTGGCCGACATCGGCGATTTTCCGGCGCCGGACGCTTTCGTCAACCGCCTCTTTGACGGCAGAGCGAACCCGGCGCAGAAATCGCCTGCGATTCCCAAGGTTCTTATTCTTGGGGTTCAGCCTTCGATCGATGAAATGGGCCATTTTAGCATAGACTCCTCATCCTGCCTTGTTGACCCGCATGTACCATTCAACCAGGCGCCTGACCTGTCGACGCGTGTACCCGCGACCGATCATGCGATCGATGAACTCGTTATGCTTGGCTTCAGTTTCCTTATCCCGCTTGGCACCAAAACTGATGACCGGCAGCAAGTCCTGAATCTGACCGAACATGCGCTTTTCGATGACCCTTCTCAGCTTTTCATACTTGCGCCAGTCAGGGTTGCGACCGCGATTGTTGGCCCGCGCGCGCAGCACGAATTTGACCACTTCGTTCCGGAAATCCTTGGGATTGGAAATTCCGGCCGGTTTTTCGATCTTTTCAAGTTCCTGTTCCAGAACGCCGCGATTGAGGATCTGCCCGGTATCCGGATCCTTGAAGTCCTGATCTTCGATCCAGGCATCAGCAAAGGCGATGTATCGATCGAAAAGATTCTGACCAAAGTCAGAATAGGATTCCAGATAGGCCTTTTGGATCTCGTTGCCGATGAATTCCGCGTACCGCGGTGACAGATCGTCCTTCATGAACGACAGGTACCGGCTTTCAACCTCGTCGGGGAATTGTTCGCGTTTCACGGCCTGCTCAAGAACATAGAGCAGATGAACCGGATCGGCGCCGACTTCGTCGGTGTCGTGGTTGAAGGTCTCGGACAGCACCTTGAACGCAAAGCGGGTGGAGGTGCCTGTCATCCCTTCGTCCACCCCGGCGGCATCCCGATATTCCTGCACGGACCGCGCTTTGGGATCGGTGTCTTTCAGGGTTTCACCGTCATAAACGCGGAGCTTGGAGAACGTCGGCGAGTTTTCATGTTCTTTCAACCGTGTCAGAACGCTGAACTGGCTGAGGATGGACAGCGTTTCCGGCGCACAGGGGGATTCACCCAGACTGCTTTCCTCAAGCAACTTCTCGTAAATTCGGGTTTCATCCGAGGCACGCAAGCAATAGGGCACCTTGACCAGACTGATCCGGTCCAGAAAGGCCTCGTTGTTCTTATTATTTTTGAACTGCTGCCATTCTGCTTCGTTCGAGTGGGCAACAATGACGCCCTGGAAGGGGAAGGCGCCGATGTTCTCAGTGCCCGCGTATGACCCCTCCTGCGTGGCTGTCAGCAAGGGATGCAGCACCTTGATTGGCGCCTTGAACATCTCCACAAATTCCATCAATCCCTGCGTAGTGCGGTTCAGAGCACCGGAATAGGAATAAGCGTCCGGGTCGTTCTGGCTGAATTCTTCCAGCTTGCGTATGTCGAGCTTCCCGACAAGCGAAGAAATGTCCTGATTATTTTCATCGCCCGGCTCGGTTTTGGCCACACAAATCTGGCGCAGTTTCGACGGATAGAGTTTGACAACCGAAAACTTGGAAATATCGCCGTCAAACTCCTGTAAACGCTTAACAGCCCAGGGGGAAATCAATCCGTTCAACAGCCGTTTGGGAATATTGTACTTGTTCTCCAGCAAATCCCCCATCCGGTCGCGGTCGAACAGGCCAAGCGGAGATTCAAAGATTGGGCTGATCTGGTCACCTGCCCGCAGCACATAGATCGGTTGCCGCTCCATCAGGTTTTTGAGAATCTCGGCAAGCGTTGACTTGCCTCCGCCGACCGGACCCAGCAGGTAGAGGATTTGCTTGCGTTCCTCGAGCCCCTGACTTGCATGGCGGAAAAAGCCAACGATGCGCTCTATGGTTTCCTCGACGCCATAAATGTCCCGAAAGGGTTTATATCGCTTGATTGTCCGGTTAAGAAATATACGACTGAGCCGAGCCTCCTGACTGGTGTCTACAAGCTCTGGTTCGTCAATCGCGGCGACCATCCGCTCGGCGGCGGTAGCCCGCATTGTCGGGTCTTCGCGACATTCCAGCAAATAGTCCTGCAATGTCATTTCGATGAGCTTGGTCCGCCCATACTCTTCTGCAAACTGCTCGAAAATCTCCATCTTAAAAATTCCTCTCGGTTGCGTACTCCTTCGTCCCAGCGCGCTAAGTTCACCCTAGTCTACCACAAAACTGGCCCGTAATTGTTTAATTTCTAATCACAATTTGTTTCCCGCCCAGCGATTTGTTGAAATTTTCACTGAATGAACCCTCCCATGCCCGCCACAGAACGGCTCTTTTTGCCGTCGGATTCGGCGTTTGTGCGGGTACAGATCTTTCCGGTCAGCTTTCGCAGCGTCGGGTGAGATTCAAATCACCCACTTGATCCGCGGGGGCCAACCGGCTTCTACATGCGGGGGCGGATAGGCCCAAAAAACGGTACTTCAGATCGATTTCTGAAAACACACCACCGGCTACTACTTTCTAACTTAAATCTCTGATCCGTTCCGGTCTTTTCCAGCGGACCAGGTTCCCTACCCCCTTGCCCGCCGGGCTCATTGGGCGCAGAATAAAGTTCCACATACAATTGCGCCCTAGTTGCGCATCGTGACACGTTTCGCGACCGGGACGCCTTCGGTGATACGGAGGGCACCATGACAATTGCAACTCGCTTAAAACACCATCTGGACGCCCAAGGGCTCCCGTTTGACACAATCCCCCATCCTTATGCCGCAACTGCCGCTGAATGCGCCGAAGCGGCGCATATTCCCGGCGATCACCTCGCCAAATCGGTTGTCATCCACATGGAGGAAGGGCCTTTGCTTGCAGTTTTGCCGAGCAATCATCAGGTAGACCTTACCGCCCTTCAATCTATGATGAACCGGCGTCTAGGCTTGGCGCCAGAATCTGAAATGCATGACTTGTTCGATGATTGCGCCCTTGGCGCAGTACCGCCTGTGGGTGAAGCCTATGATTTGCCTACCGTTGTCGACAACAGCTTAACTGGGTTGGACAAAATCTGGTTCGAAGCAGGTGACCACAAAACCCTGGTCGAGATGCGCGGCAAAGATTTCGATACACTGATGAAGGATGTCACACACGGTGCTTTCTGCTGCATGCACTAGGCCCCATGACAATCTAGCAGGCTGACGCCAGGCTTCTTGGGGTAGGTTGGTTTGCGTCACAAGTTTTAGGCTTCGGTTGACGAAAAGGCATGTTTTGGTGCTGTCTGAGTGACGAAACGATCTCGCGGCAGGTGTTCGCGAAGTGAAGAGTATTCCGAGGCACCTTGGGCGCTCAGCCAAAAAGAAATCAGGTCCAAGCGTTTCTTAATAAAAAACGCTCGAACAGGATCGCCGATTTATCAACCGAAGCGTTTTGCATATGCGCGGTTTAAATCGTTTGCTTTTGCATCAGGCGCTCAGCACGGTTCGTACACCTTTGTCATTGTTGACTGGCCTCGGCGGTGACAAAGCAAATTGGATGACATGCAGCTTGGTGTTTATGTATCCCTTGATCTGCCCGATCAGCCGTCGTCGCCGAGAACCTTTATTGCGGATAGAAGGCGGGCGATTTCCTGTTCGGTGTTGTAATGACAAAACGAGATACGAATACAATCCGACAGACCCAATGGTGTGAGCACGTTGCCGGAATAGTGGTCGGCTTTGCGGGTGTGCGTGCGGATTCCCTGCTGGTTCAAGGTTTCAACCACGTCCTCAGACGCCTTGCCGTTGACTACAACGGATACAAGCCCTTCGCGGGCAGGGTTGTCGGCCCCTGCCAATATGGTGACGTGTTCCATGTCCCGCAGACCCGGTAGGTTTCCAAGGCCGTTGATGGCGGTGTTGGTCAGATGGGTTTCATAGGCATGGATTGCACGACCCGCCGCCTCAATCCGCTTGCGAGGGTCTGTTTCATTCGAGACCTCTCCGCCCAGCCAATCGAAATAGGCCACCACGTCTGACACTGTCGCATATGATCCTGTGTCTCGGGTGCCGAATTCCCAGCCTGCTGCAGGCGCATCAATCAACATGTCGTGCGACGTGACGCTAAGTCGGTCGGAAATCCAAGCGATACCGTAACCATGGCGTGAGAATACTTTGTAGGGAGAAATCACGTAGCCATCGACGGTGTAGACGTCCAAATCCACTTGCCCGTGTGCCGCGTGCTGGATGCCATCGACGATGATCATGCAATTCGGTGCCACCGCCCGTATTGCGGCCGAAATCGCGGCAACATCCATACCCATTCCTGTCACAGGGGACGCGTGTAGGATCGTTGCCACCGCCACATCTGGAGTCATCAGAGCGGCATAGTCCTCAACCGTGACCAACCCGGTTTCGTCGTTGTGGGGCACGTTCACATAGTCCAGACCCGCAATCTCGGCCCAACGTCGCGCGGCACTACGGGTGGCGGGGTGTTCGATCGACGATCCGATCACTTTTGCACCCTTAGGAGCGGCCAAACAGGCAGTGCGGATCAGGCGGAACAACAATTCGGTGCCGCTCTCACCGGCAAAGAACTGGCCGGTCGAGGCATTCATGAACACTGCCAGATCATCCTTGGCTTTGTTTATCACATTCTGGGTGCCCTGCCCCGCCGGGTTGATGCGGCCCGGGTTGTCGGGGATCGCGGCGTAGAACGCCGACGTCTCGACCACCGATTTCAGCGTCAACGCCCCACCGGCGTTCTCAAAGAAGATACGCTCGCCCTGAAACGGGCAGCTAACGACATGAGCGAACCGGTCGCGAATGGCGGCGATCAGGGCGGGATTGTTCTGGATCATGGGTCGGTCCTGTTGGTTTACATGGTACACGGCGCGGAGCATTTAGCCTTCATCGTCACGGGCGGAGTGGATGCAATCTTTCGCATTGCCGACATCAGGAGGTCTGCCACCGTCATCGCGGGGTACGAGTCGGGCGCGGTTAAGTCGGCACTGATCAAAGCGTGCCTCCCTAGCCTCCGGACAACTGAGACGAATAATAATACGCAATCGCCTGTGCTCTGTTTTTGACCGCCAATTTCTCATAGATGTTTGACAGGTGGAATTTGACCGTGTTGGTTGAGATTTGGAGTTCTTTCGACAAATCCCGGTTCGACATGCCCTGAGCCAGCGCTTCGAGAATGGCGCGTTCTTTGCGCGACAAGCTTTGAATCGGGTCTTGCTGCATTTTACGGACGTCGATGAACGGGAACACCATTTTCCCAGCCGCGACGTCGGCGCAGGTTTCCAACAGGCCCTCTACCTCGCCAGACCGGGCAGCAAAGCCCGCAGCTCCGGCCTGCATCGCCAAGCGCGGGATTTCACCGGTCGTTTCCCCATAGACAACAAAGCGCGGGGCGTTGGCTTGTTCGCGCAACACTTCGATCAGTTTTGACGCCCCCAAAACCGGAAGGTTCCAATCCACCACACCGACCTGAACAGGAACCCGCATCACGGTTCCCAGAAACCCTTCGGCCGTGGCGGAGGTCGCCACCAGAGAGAATCGCGGGTCGCGTTCAAAGATTTCGGACATGGCGGACAGGACCAGCGGATTGCTGTCCGCCAGCATGACATCGATTGGAGCGTTAGCGGTATCAGCCATCTGATTCACCCTGCTTTTGCCTAAAACCACCCATTTGGGTAGGCGAGAAATCGGTATACTTTGGTATTTTTACCAAAATGGGTGGGTAATTACCCATACATTTGGCCATCCTAAAGCAGTAGTAAGTTACGTTGCGTTATAGGGCAAGTCCGCGTTTTCTATTCGGCAACGTAACACAACAGGCCGCAATGCCGACCAACTGCTGAGGATGTCTGAAAATGACCTTTGAGATTTTCCCACCGCTCGAAATTCCCGAAACGCTTGCTGCGGGCCCGGGGCCGGGCAATACCGATGCCCGCGTGTTGAACGCATTTGCCAAGGCAGGCGTTGCCGATCACATGCAGGGCGATGTCCTGCGAGGCATGATCGAATGCAAGCATATGCTGCGCAAGATCTGGGGCACCAAAAACACCTATACCTTCGCCGTGGCCGGCACCGGTTGGAGCGCACTGGACACCATGTTCTCGGCCGTGATGCCAGGCGACAAGGTCGTTGCTTTCACCAACGGCACCTTCTCGGGCATTGATGCGCTAACCCTGCGGATCAAGGCCGCGACACCCGAAGAACACGCAGCAAACCCGCTGGACCCGCAAGCCGCCAGCGTCACCGTGATCGAGGTTCCGCATGGCCAGCCGGTGACAGGTGAGCTGGTCGAAGCCGCTCTGGCCGAGCATCAGCCGAAATGGGCCTTCATGGCGCATTGGGAGACCGGGTCGGGCCGTATCAACGATCTACGCGGATTCTCGGACGCCTGCGAGCGTCACGGCGCAATGGGTCTGATTGATGCGGTCTCGTCGCTGGGTGTCGATGACTTTTCGATTGATGACTTCCCGGGTATCGCCGGTTGGGCCTCGTGCCCGCAGAAAGGCCTGTGCTGCCTGCCGCTGACCTATGCGCCCGTCAGCTTTACCGATGCCTATATCCAAACCCTGAAAACAACCGGGACTTATACCTACGTACACAACCCGATTTTCGAAGCCCGCCACTGGGGCATCGTTGACGGCCAGGACGTGGAAAAAGGCACCTATCACCGCACCCATTCGGGATACGCGGTCGCAGCCTTCCACGAATCCCTGCGTCTGACCCTGCAAGAGGGTCTGGCCAAGCGCTCGCTGTCCTACCGGACCCACGAAAAGGTTCTGAGCGACGCCGTGATCGAGATGGGATGCGAGGTGACCTCGGACATGCCTAGCCTCGTCGTGCTGAACCTGCCGCCGGAATTGGCGGGCCGTGAGATGGAACTGGTGCAGAACTGCCGCGCCCGCGGGTTTGGCATCTGGCCGACGCTCAGCGCACCGGTGCAGGTCCGCATCGGCATTCTCAACCAGTTGAACCGGGACTCTGTCAGCCGGATCGTACGCCTGTTCGCCGAAGCTCTGCGAGAGCTGGGCGGAGAGGTTGACCAGGACGCAATCGAGGCCCTGCTGGAAAGCCGCTACGGCACATCGATCGCCGCTTAATCACACTGCATGAACGGGAGGATTGCAGATGGATATCCATGAATACCAAGCGAAAGAACTTCTTTCGAAGTTCGGTGTCGACGTGCCCTCGGGCGCGTTGGCCTACAGCCCGGAACAAGCGGCCTATCGGGCGCGCGAGCTGGGCGGCGACAAGTGGATCGTCAAGGCACAGGTCCACGCGGGCGGGCGTGGCAAGGCCGGAGGGGTCAAGCTGTGCAACACCGAAAACGAAATCCATCAGGCCTGTGATGACCTGTTCGGCCGCAAGCTGGTCACGCATCAGACCGGCCCCGAGGGCAAGGGCATCTACCGCGTCTATATTGAATCCGCGGTGCCGATTGACCGCGAGATCTATCTGGGTTTCGTGCTCGACCGGTCCAGCCAGCGGGTGATGATCGTGGCCTCGTCCGAGGGCGGGATGGAGATCGAGGATATCTCGGCTGACCGTCCAGAAAGCATCGTCCGGTCAATTGTTGAGCCAGCAGTTGGTTTGCAGGAATTCCAGGCGCGAGAAATCGCGTTCCAACTGGGGCTGGAACCGAAGCTGGTGCAGCAGATGGTGCGTACGCTTCAGGGCTGCTACGCCGCCTTCAGCGATCTGGACGCCACCATGGTCGAGATCAACCCGCTAGTCATCACCGGTGACGACCGCGTGCTGGCGCTGGACGCCAAGATGAGCTTTGACGACAATGCTCTGTTTCGTCACCCACAGATCGCCGAGCTGCGCGACAAAAGCCAGGAAGACCCGCGTGAAAGCCGCGCGGCGGACCGTGGTCTGTCTTATGTGGGATTGGACGGCAATATCGGCTGCATTGTCAACGGCGCCGGTCTGGCCATGGCGACGATGGACACGATCAAGCTGGCCGGGGGTGAGCCCGCCAACTTCCTCGACATTGGTGGCGGTGCCTCACCCGAGCGTGTGGCCAAGGCCTTCCGTCTGGTTCTGTCGGACGACAATGTTCAGGCGATCCTCGTCAACATCTTCGCCGGCATCAACCGCTGTGATTGGGTGGCCGAGGGTGTCGTACAGGCGCTGAAGGAACTTGACCTTGATATCCCTGTGGTCGTGCGCCTGGCCGGAACCAATGTGGAAGAAGGCCAGAAAATCCTTGCGAAATCGGGCCTGCCGATCATTCGCGCCACAACACTGATGGAAGCCGCAGAACGCGCTGTGGGCGCATGGAAAAACGACCTTACTCAAGGCACCAAGATGAGGGCTGTGTAATGAGCATTCTTCTCGATCGTGACTCGCGTGTCATCGTACAGGGCATCACTGGCCGTATGGCGCGGTTCCACACCAAGGACATGCTGAACTACGGAACTAATGTTGTTGGGGGTGTTGTTCCCGGCAAGGGCGGGGAAACCGTCGAGGGCGTTCCGGTCTTCGACACCGTCAAACAGGCCGTTGAGGCAACCGGCGCCGATGCCAGCCTTGTCTTCGTGCCGCCGCCATTTGCTGCCGACTCGATCATGGAGGCCGCAGATGCCGGTATCCGCTATTGCGTCTGCATCACCGACGGTATTCCGGCGCAGGACATGATCCGGGTGAAACGGTACATGTATCGTTACCCCAAGGAAAAGCGCATGGTTCTGACTGGCCCGAACTGCGCGGGGACGATCTCGCCCGGCAAAGCCCTGTTGGGGATCATGCCGGGGCACATCTACCTGCCGGGCAATGTTGGTATCATCGGTCGCTCGGGCACGCTGGGTTATGAAGCTGCGGCGCAGCTGAAAGAGCGTGGGATTGGTGTCTCGACCAGCGTCGGCATCGGGGGCGACCCGATCAACGGTTCGTCCTTCAAGGACATCCTGCAGCGGTTCGAAGAGGACGAAGACACCCATATCATCGCTATGATCGGTGAAATCGGCGGCCCGCAGGAAGCCGAAGCGGCCGAATACATCCGTGATCACATCAGCAAGCCGGTGGTGGCTTATGTCGCGGGTCTTACCGCCCCTAAAGGTCGTACAATGGGCCACGCGGGTGCCATCATCTCGGCCTTCGGTGAAAGCGCCAGCGAAAAGGTTGAAATCCTGTCCGCCGCCGGTGTGACTGTTGCGGAAAACCCTGCCGTGATCGGTGAAACGATCGCCCGTGTGATGGAGGCCGCGTGATGGTCAAACCCTCGGTTCTTGTTACCCGTCGTTGGCCTGCTGCCGTCGAGGCGCAGCTGGCCGAGAACTATAACACCGTGCTGAACACCGGGGATAAGCCAATGTCCCCGGCCGAAATCCGGCAGGCGCTGAAATCCTATGACGCAGTGCTGCCCACCGTCACCGATACGCTCAGCGCCGAAGCGCTGGACGTACCCGGCGCGCAGACAAAGATCCTCGCCAACTATGGCGTCGGCTACAGCCATATCTGCGAGCCGTCGGCGCGGGGTCTGGGCATGACTGTGACAAACACGCCCGACGTGCTGTCCGAATGCACCGCCGATATCGCCATGACACTGCTGTTGATGGTGGCCCGCCGTGCCGGTGAAGGTGAGCGTGAACTGCGCGCTGGCAATTGGACCGGCTGGCGTCCCACGCATCTGATCGGAACCAAGGTCAGTGGCAAGACGCTGGGTATCATCGGCTATGGTCGCATCGGTCAGGAAATGGCCCGACGTGCCCATCACGGGTTCGGCATGGATATCCTTGTCTACAACCGCAGCCCGATTGCGCCAGACGTTTTGGCCAAGTGCAACGCGACGCAGGTGGACACGGTTGATGAGTTGTTGCCGCAATGCGATTTCGTTTCGCTGCACTGCCCCGGAGGCGCCGCAAACCGCCACCTGATCAATGCGCGCAGGCTGAACCTGATGAAACAGGATGCGTACTTGATCAACACCGCACGCGGTGAGGTGATCGACGAATGGGCTCTGATTCAGGCGCTGATGTTCGACATGATCGGCGGCGCGGCGCTGGATGTGTTCGATGGAGAGCCCCGCATCAGCCCGGACCTGTTGCAATGCGACAACCTCGTGATGCTGCCGCATCTGGGCAGTGCGACGCGTGAAGCACGCGAGGCGATGGGGTTCCGCGTTCTGGATAACCTCAGCGACTTCTTCCAGGGCCTCGAACCACGCGACCGGGTGATCTGAAAACTCGAAAGCGCCAGTCAATAACCACCGATGCGGCCATAACGGCGGCATCGGAACCTCTTCTACAGGAGATTTGCCCCGTGAATGCCCCGCACCGTACCGACGGTTTTTTCACCCAGTCCCTTGCCGATCGTGATCCTGAGCTGTTTGGCTCGATCACATCCGAGCTGGGCCGTCAGCGCGACGAGATCGAG
>NZ_JBQFQR010000019.1:0-72851 GCF_056536985.1 Ruegeria sp. CH8
AGCACTGGAATTGGCCTCCCAGCCTTGCGCCAATAGATATCAGTTCGAGAACCGGGCATTACTGTCGAGATACCGAGCGGCTGCTTCGTCCGCACTGCCGCCACTGATGCACTGCGCAACGAACGACTGCTCCGAGCCCAAAGCGGAAGCTCTAAATAGCACATTTACAGACCCTCGGTAGCCGGTGAACGCAGATGCTGGTATTCAGAGCATTGGGTAGTCCTATGAGGTCAAATATGAAGCGATCACTGGCGTTAGCCTCAGCCATCCTTCTGTCACTTTCCGCCACAGCAGCCAGTGCAACGGAAGACATCAGACTTGTTGTGCAAATCACAGTTGATGGGCTACGCGGAGACTTGATCTCTCGCTATCAGGCCGCCTTCGGGGGCTCAGGCTTCAATAGGCTGATAGAAAACGGCGTCTGGTATTCCAACGCTCATCATCGTCACGCCAACACGGAAACCATTGTTGGTCACGCGACCCTCGCTACAGGAGCCCATCCCTCTGAACACGGAATGATCGGCAATGCCTGGTTCAACAGGACAGAAGAGCGATTGGGATATAACATTGAAGACCAGGACTATCCGTTACTGCCTGCTCCAGGCTTCGAAGGAAACGTCGACCAAGTTGATCCGACGCAAGCCGCTGCTGCTACCTCGGGACGCTCTCCAGTCAACCTGCTGGCAACGACGTTCGGAGACGAACTGGTGAAAGCCAATGTTGGTCGATCAAAAGTTTTTTCCGTATCTGGTAAAGACCGTTCAGCAGTTGCAATGGCGGGACATTCTGGAAAGGCCTTTTGGCTGTCGGCGGCTACAGGAGCATTTGAAACAAGTACATTTTACTACGATGCGTATCCTTATTGGGTTCTCGATTGGAATTCTAGACGCCTCGCAGATGCGAAGATCGAAAGTGAATGGTGGCCGGAGTGTTCAGACGCACCATACCTAATGGAAAGAAAAGAACGCGCCTTCGTAACGAACCTTGGCACGTTCGGTCGCACGTTTCCGCATTTCTATGGGAAGCCGGACGACGGTCTCTACTACACACAGGTCTTATTGTCGCCGCATGGGGACCGGATCACGGCCGACTTCGCAAAAACTATAGTCAAACAGGAAGAGCTTGGTGATGACGAATGGCCCGACTACCTAAGCGTCAGTTTTTCTGGTGTAGACGCAACCAACCATTTCTTCGGACCATCCAGCCTAGAAAATGAAGAAATGGTGCGCTGTTTGGATGAGACACTGGCAGATTTCTTTGAGTTCATAGATCGAGAGGTTGGACGTGAGAATGTGCTTTACGTGCTTTCTGCCGATCATGGCATGCCGGAAGCGCCAGAAGAGATGGCCGAAGCCGGGCTTTCGACATTCCGCAACTCCACCGAAGCATTGATGATGGATGTGAATTCGGTCATCGCCGATGAGTTTGGAGTGGAATCCGCAATACAGTTCTTTTTTCGTCCTTACGTTTATCTGGACAATGCCGCGATTGAAGCGTTAGGAGCCGACCGGCGCGCAATCGCGCGACGCATCGCCGAAAACCTGATGGCGGCACCGGGCATTGAGCTTGCGATGCCGACCGAACCGCTTGTTGAACAGCGAGGACATACTCTTGAGGAGCAGATCCGGCGGAACTATCACCCAACACGCTCAGGCGACATTTATGTTGTCCAGACGCCCTATTCATTTCTCTTTGAGGATGGTCCAATTGCGGTAATGCACGGATCGCCTTGGCGCTATGACACACATGCTCCAATCATTTTTGCTGGTCCAGATATCAAGCCAACTCGTGTGAGCCGCCCTGTTTCCACGGTGGACGTGGCCGTAACTCTGAGCACTATTTTAGGTATCAGCCAACCTAGCAGTGCTGCGGGTGAAGCATTGAGCGAGATTGGCGTTGTAGATCCATAAGCGGTCTGATCTTTCAGTCGACTGACCAACGGTTAAACACTTTACTGAAGAAAACAGTGATCTTTGACCCAATCTCCCGAGTTTGGCTAAATTAAAAGTGGCTTAAACGAACGGCAACTTTGTCCGCGCAGCAGTCGTTCACGCCGCGTGCAGCCGATGTCTACTTCGAGCCCAAAGCGGGCGCACTCCCTATCTCGGCAAGTCTCATCCGTCAGACTGCCGTCATTCTTCTCGAAGTAGACTAATGACTTCATCGATCGCAGGATGGCGTCTCGATCTATGTGGAAGCTCGAGGGCCAACACGCGACCAGTTCCGATGCTTTCCGATGAAACTTTCTTGAGTTGCCCAGACTGAAGCGCCTGCTCAACCAAGCAACTGTGCCCCATAAGCACCCCCGCGCCCGACTTCGCTTCTTCAACGGCAAGGGCGTAGAGCGAATATCGTGGACCCCTTAGGGGATCACCAACTGAAACACCTGCCGCCTCTGACCACATGGACCAGTCTTCTTGCCATGTCTGATCGTGCAGCAACTGTACGGCCTCCAGATCGAGACCATCTGCCATCTTTGGTGAACAAACGGGGAGGATTTCGTCTTCCGCAAGCACGATCTGATCCGGTGTTTCAGCCGAGACAGAAAAGAAAACCGACAGATCAAATAGTTCTCTCGACAGGCTGGGAGGCCTCTCCATCGCTGTCACCGAGACATTCAAGTCGGGACGCTTTTCGCGCAGCTTGCCCAATCGCGCTGGTAACCATAGCTGCGCAATAGATGGCAAAGCGGCAATGTGGATTTCGGGGTTGGGTGCTAGGTTTCGTAAACTTTGCGTCGCCGCCGCAAGAAGATCAAAGGCTTGTGTGAACTCTTCTGCTAGCTTGCGACCTGAGGAGGATAACGAAACACCGTGAGCACCTCTTTCAAACAAGGTAGTTCCGGCCCAGCCTTCTAAGGCCTTTATATGTTGCGATACCGCGCCGGCTGTGACGCCCAACTCCTCGGCCGCGGAAACGAAACTTTCTAGCCTCGCCGCAGCCTCGAAGGCACGCAGAGCATTGAGGGGTGGCCCTTTGGGGCGACGTGGTGCGACAACCATAGATTATTGCCTTAGTTTTTCTATGCCCAGAAATAGCAAAACTGGTTTGCCTTGTCATTCCAATCTGTCCAATCTGTGTGCAGCCAAGGAGGGAAATGCGATGACCACAGAAATGAGAAGCTGGGTACCGGCCGACAGCGAAGCACTAGTCCAGAAGATCGCGACCGAAACTTCACGCACCTCATCCAAGGCGCTGCTGGATCGGGTTGAGCATTTAGCCAGCCGAAACCGGGAAATCCACGAGCAAGAATGCTTCAACCTAAATCCTGCAACCAATGTAATGAACCCGAGAGCTGAAGCATTGCTGTCTTCAGGAATTGGCTCGCGCCCGTCGCTTGGATATCCGGGCGAAAAATATGAGATGGGACTTGAAGCCATCGAAGAGATCGAGGTCATCTCCGCAGAGCTTTGCGCGGGAGTTTTCGACGCAAAGTTCGCAGAAATCCGCGTGCCTTCTGGCGCGATTGCAAACCTATATGGCTTCATGGCCACCTGCCAAGCCGGTGATACAATCATTGCACCGCCGGCATCGATCGGTGGGCACGTAACTCATCACATCGCAGGATGCGCCGGTTTGTTTGGTCTGCGTACAATAGATGCACCAACCGATGCCGATGGCTACACCGTCGATCTCGACCAATTACGCGCACTTGTGCGAAGGGAGCGCCCCAAATTGATCACGATAGGCGGCAGTCTCAACCTTTTTGAGCACCCGGTCCAAGAAGTACGGGCCATTGCAGATGAAGTCGGTGCCAAAGTGATGTTCGACGCCGCGCACCAATGCGGGATTATCGCGGGAAGAGCTTGGCGTAACCCCTTGGTCGAGGGCGCACACTTCATGACAATGAGTACGTACAAAAGCCTCGGCGGTCCTGCTGGAGGGCTGATTGTCACAAACGATGCGGAGATCGCAAAGGCTTTGGATGCCATTGCATTCCCAGGCATGACGGCAAACTTCGACGCCGCAAAGTCAGCTGCTCTTGCTGTGACGATGCTTGATTGGCGCGAATATGGACAGGACTACGCTGCCGAGATGATCGCAATGTCCCGCGCAATGGCCCAGGGCCTCGATGCGCAAGGTGTTCCAGTCTTTGCCGGGCGCGAGGGCTTTACTGCCTCTCATCAATTCGCCGTTCTGGCAGAAGGGTTTGGCGGTGGACAGGCTGCATCCAGGACCCTGCGCAAAGCAGGGTTCTTAGCTTGCGGTATTGGCCTGCCAGTACCTGAAATCGAAGGTGACATGAATGGTCTGCGCATCGGTACGCCTGAGTTAGTGAGATGGGGCATGACGTCTGATCACGCCGATAGACTGGCTTCCCTGATTGCGCGCGGTCTTAAGGGCGACGATATCGCCGCCGAAGTGGCGGACTGGCGCCGTCACTTTGCGATCGTGCACTTCGTTCACGGGTAGAAATGTTATAGTCGCCGCAGGAGAATGGATGACCGCTTCGTCCCGCATTGCGGACTTTGATGCATGCTGCAGCTAACGACAGCTTTGAGCCCAAAGCGGACACATACGCCTATTGAATTTCTTGGCCGTATCTACGGAAACCACAACCCATTGGGTGCATGATCACCAGCGCGATCGTCGCTTGGATTCTCCACTTGGCCTGAAAACTAGCCAACGAGAAATGCGGCGTGACGCCAAAGCAAAACAATCAAGATCAATCTGGATCAATTTATGCAGTTCAGGATTTCATCACGCAGGCAAGATATTGTGGTTTACCCTGAACAAGTTGGTGGGGTCGTATGTGCCCTTGATCCTAGAAAGCTTCTCACCGTTGTCACCATATGCACCTGCCATGTGGTCCGCTTCGTCTTCGGGCATAAAGTTGACATACGCACTTCCGGTCGCGTGCGGTTGCATCTGGTCGTAAAGATCTCGCGCCCAAGCAATACAATCGGCATCCTTGCTGGGATCCTCCCAACGCGTGTGAACATTCATGATGAAGTGAGCAGATCTTTGGGGATAAGCGGTTGAACTTGCCTCGACGCGCGCCATTGCTCCGCCCACATGGGCAATAAAAACTTCACACGCCGGGTCAGGAAGGCTGGAAATCGCTTCCAAGAGTCCTGAGATTGCATCCGAAGAAAGCGCATCGAAATCATGGCTCTTCCAGTAATTCCTGGCGCCTGGCGTCAACAAAGGATCAAAGGCGGCCTGCCAGTCAACGAAATTGTGGGGAGATATCACATCGGCGATTGGTTCACCTAGCGCGCGTAGTGCCGCCATAGCTTTTTCACCTTCTTCCATCGGCCCGCTATAGCAGGCTGCAAAGATCAGCACCTCTCGCCCATGCCACTCAGCTGGCAGGAACGGTAGAGGGGGCGCTTTTCGCATCACGCTCCAGACGGTCAGCTCGTCCGGGGAATTGTCAGCAATCTTAGCAAATTCAGCGAGGAGCTCTGGCGCATTTTCTATCGGATGAACAATGAGGCCAGACAGGACATCGGGTCCTAGCCCATGCAGTTGGAATTCAAATGAGGTCACGACACCGAAGTTCCCTCCCCCACCGCGGATAGCCCAGAAAAGTTCCGGGTGGCTTGTAGGGGATGCGGTTACAATGGCTCCGTCCGCAGTCACGACTTCGGCTGAGAGCAGGTTGTCGATCGTCATGCCAAATTTCCGGGTGGTCCATCCAAAGCCGCCGCCAAGGGTAAGACCTGCGATGCCCGTGGTCGAATTGATGCCAACGGGAACAACAAGTCCATGTGCTTGAGTTTCGCGATCTACGTCTCCGAGCAGTGCTCCCGGCGCAACCCGAGCGGTCTTGTTGACAGGGTCGACGTGAACAGATCGCATCTGGGACAGATCGAGCATCACAGTTTCATCTGCGACAGCGTGCCCAGCAATCTGATGCCCACCTGACCGAACTGACATAACGAGGTCGGTGTCTCGTACGAAATTCACTGCCGTCTGCACATCGCTTGCCCCCAGAGCGCGGATCACGAAACCTGGGTAACGTTCGAACATGCTGTTCCACGTTGTTCTTGCGTCTTCGTATTCCGGGGTGCCTTTCTGGTAGACCCCGCCGCGAAGTGATGCATCAAGAGCGTCCAAGGTGTCTTGATGCACAATAGCTGTACTTCCGTCGAGTGTTTTCAGGTCAAACATGCGTAAGCCTCCCAATAATCAGGTCAGGCTTCTTGCAGGGCTGCCTCAGCTAATTGCTATTTCCGTCGCGTTGTCTCGCGAAGTCGTTTCATTGAGTTGGGAAAAAATGGCTGCTGGTCAGGCGAATATTGCCGGATCAATCCGATCCACGGGTGTTATGACATCGGCAGGAATATTCAGGCGCTCAGCCGCCTTCCTGAGGCTCTCCTCATCAGGGGCTTCGTACAAGCAGTATGTTTTGCGCTTATCTGCACTAAGAAATGAAAATATCCATTCAACGCCGACTTCGTCATTGATTTCTTTGATGTGAATTTTGTCGTCATCGCTGACGTTTAGTTGCTCGGCAAAGTTTCGTTCAATTATGTACCTAGGCATAAAGTCCCCCAAATAATTCAAGTGCCTTAACTCGCTACTCCTTCGAGCTTTGACTTCAGGGAAACCATACCCAAATCTTGCGAAATTGCCAACGCTTCCCCTTCCAGTTGAAACGCCTGTTCCACATCCTTCGGGCGTCCCCTTCGCCTCAATGCGGATGCATAAGCTGCCTTGCTGTGAGCGATCCAGGGTGGGCATTTCATGCGAGTGTCAATTTCTATAGCCTTCTGGAACATCATCTCAGCAGCATCCCAGTCTTTCAAAACCGTGCCCAAACTGCCGAGGCGTCGCGCCGCCGCACCTGCGCACACCGTCGTTGCCCCTGCAGTAATCGTCAGTTCTTCGTACGGAGCCAGTAAATCATAGAGCGTCTTGGCATGTTCCTGATGTTCAATGGCGACACATATGTCAGTCAGATAAGATAAGGTCGTTGAATACATAGCGTCGAGTGGAAGATCGAAGCCATTGTCGGCCATTTCATTCAGTATTCGTTCAGCGGGTTCCTTATATCCGAGCTCGGCCGCGATAAGGCCAAATCCTGGTCTCCACGAAATGTCTTCGGGACTGTCCGTCATCAATTTCTTGATCACAGGCGCGACCTCGTGCAGCCGGTTTTGCTCGCGGCGGATAGTGAACATCTGAACCCCGTAGACGCCCTCAACATGCTCCCCATGGGTCTTTCGACCGATCTTCACGGCCTCGGTGGCGTGTTTTTCCGCTTGGCCAAAATCGCCGTCCATAATTGCAACCATGGCCTCTGCGTGTTTCTGAACCCAGTAGAGTTGCAAATGATTGTCCTTTTCCGAAATCTCGGTGAGCAAGCCCAGAGAATGGTCCATCAACTCACGGTCTGCCATCTCTGCACCTACAAACAAGCTGAGAGTCCGGTCTCGTCCCTGATCGATACTGCCAAGATGCTCGGCCACACCACGCATAGCCTCCAGATTTTCGCGCCAATGGCGGGTTTCTCTTCCCTTACGCGCAACAAAGGGTGCCCCAAAATGCATCATCATTACTGAGAACTGGGATTTATAGTCGCCCAATTTTGCGGCCAGTTCCATGGATTGCTGGCCGAAGCGGGCACCTTCAGAAAACTGACCTACAAACATATGGGCGCGCGCAAGTTGGCTCATCAATCTGCACCGACGGATTTCATCATCATCGGGCAAATCTTTCAGCGCTTTATCACAGAGTTCGATCGCCTCGCTGTGCCTTTCGCTGGACATCATGCAAGAGTCAGCGAAGTGATTGGCCGCGTCAGCCGCTAGCTCCACGTTGCGCACAGCCCGGGCCGCGTTGGAAGCGTCCTTCAGAACTGTTATCCCTTCTGGCAATTGGCCCAGACTGTCATGGCTCCGGCCGACCAGAATCTTGCCTTTGATCAATTCTGTATTGGTGTCTGAGCCAAGTTTTTCGGCAGCTCTTAAAGTTTCCTTGGCATTCGTCATCGCTTCTTGGCTCGCGGATCGCACCAACGCCATTTCTGTCGCAACCTGCCATTTTTCAAACGCGGCACTCCAGTCCTCAGCCTCAGAAAGGTGGCGCGCGATCAGTTCAGGGCGGCGCTCAATCTCAGATGACCTTATCCGCATCAAAGCACGCGCCACGTCTGCGTGCTGTTGTCTCCGAGTTGAACTCAACATGGATTGATAGGCGGTATCGCGAATAAGGGCATGGCGGAAAACGAAGTGCCCGCGATTGTGCCCGCTTTCAAAGATCAAACCTGTTCGCGAAAGCTCTTCGAGGCATTTGTTGATATCAGATTCTTCAAGGCCTTTCGCGGCACATAGTATGACCGGCTCAAACTCCCGGCCAATAACCGAACCAGTAAGGGCGACCTGTTTTGCCTCTGGCGAAACTGCGTCGAGCCGCGCCATCAACGCGCCTTTCAATGACGATGGTATGTAGCCTTGCCCCTGCTCGCCGGATTCGACAATGGCTCGGGTCACTTCTTCCACGAACAAAGGAACCCCATCGGTTTTTTCAACTATTGTAGAGATCAGAGCTTCGTCCGGTCTCTTGCCTGTAATATTTTCGACAAGGTTTGAGACATGCGCAGAATCGAAACGGCGCAAAACCAGAGACTGAACGTGTGTGTCCCCATCATCACGGGCCAATTCCCACCCGGGTCTGTGGGTTATCAAGATCATCAGAGGAAGATCGGTGCATATCGACTTAAACCGCTCCAACAATGCTTGTGTGGAAGGATCGATCCAATGAGCATCTTCTACGCACAGCATAACCGGACGAACGCTTGACCGCACCTGCACCGTGTGGATCAATGTTTGGATTGTTATGTCGCGCTGCTCCTGCGGTGACATCTCGAGCACCTTTTGGGCGAGGGCACTACGAGGTGCGACCAACGCTGCAAAGACAGGCAGAACTTGTTCCCAGTCCAACCCTGGCCGTCCTTCAAGCATCTTTCTGACATGCTCAAGGATCATATTGTCATCAAAGTCCGGTTCAACACCCGCATCCTGGGATATTCGTTGGGCCACCGGATGAAATGGGCTGCTGCTGAGATAGGGGGAACAGTTCAGCCTTATGACATCGACTTGGTCGTTCTCGGTGATTTCTGCAAGGATTTCCTCTGTAAGCCGGGATTTTCCAATCCCGGCTTCACCGGAGAGCAGCACAACATCTCCGTGACCATTTTGAGCACGTTGCCATGATTGCAGTAGGATACCCTTTTCGTAGTCCCGGCCAATCATGACGCTGTCTACATCGTCTCGATGTGAGGCGCGAAACCGGCTTTCCGCGCTGCGTTCCGACACCACTTTCTGCAGAATACGTGGTTTAGCAAACCCCTTTAACTCAGCCTGCCCAAGAGATTTAAACTCGAATATCCGATGCAAAGCTGTCTCGGTTTCCTCAACTGACAAAACGACTGAGTTTGGCTCTGCATGTTCTTGAATTCGCGCTGCAAGGTTGACGACCGGACCAGTCATAGCCCCCTCTTCATAAGTGTTTTCGCCAATGGTATCGCCGACCACAACATCACCGCTCGCAACTCCCAGTCTAACTGACAAAGGCTCTCCGTCAGGCGTTTTGATTTCTTTAACACGTTGAGCAGACTCAAGACTGGCTTTTACCGCCCGAATTGCGTGATCTTCATAAGCCCGCGGCCATCCGAAAAACACGAGAAGACCATCGCCCAAGTACTTTGCAACGTAGCCACCATATCGGCTTACGGCTCCTGCAACGGCATCTTGGTAGTTCTGTAGCAAGTCCCGCATGTCTTCGGGATCAAAGCGATTGGTAAGTTCAGTCGAACCTACAAGATCGGCAAACACAACAGTTACATGACGCCTCTCTGCAATAGGCGGTTCAACATGCTTTTGTTTGCGCAGATCATCACTTTGTGAATTGTCTGAGGTGGGCGCTTGTTCGCCTTCGGGCGTTTGTTCACGAGCCGCTTGTGACGGGGAGGTTGCGTTCTGTTGGTCGACTAGCTCGTGAATTGCGGCAAGAATGATTTTGCGATGACCAAGGCTTACTCCGAGCTCTTTTAAGTCGTCGCCAGATAGTAGTGGCAGAACACGCGCATCGATATCGTTTTCTGCAAAAACATCTGCGTACTGACCCAGGTCGAGATCGTTTAACCAATTGTCTATTCCAGCCGACATCTTTGGATCATGCTGAGATACGCGACACTAATCAAGAAAACGCTTTCAAAATGAACTGACTATTCAATGAATGGCGTCTGCTTTCATTTTTCTTCAGGTCACTCTACAACTCCGGCTCTTGCCACCGCGTTCTAGATTTACACGACTGGCTAATTAGCTGCACGCGTTTGATGTTTTGCCTTAAAGGCGACTTTGTCCGCGTTGCGGACTTTGATGCATGCTGTAGCTAACGACAGCTTTGAGCCCAATTTTCCAGATGCTGCGCTCTTCATGAACGGCCGGTTTGCGCGACACATCACCGTGCTCAAACGGATGTAACTGGTGCATAACTTCCGTCTTCGCGGTGTACTTCGCGCCCGCTGAGCGGTGGATTGAATACGCAGACAAGCCGAAGGTCAGCCTCTGTTGCACGCACCAAGTGCCGGTCATTTTGGTCTAAGGCATAGAGGGAGAATGGTTCAAGGGAATGCCAGGTTTCATCTTCAAACGCTCTGATCTGCCCCTTGCCCTCGATGCAGTAACACGCCTCCAAATGATGGGAATATTTCAGCTCCAGCACTGCGCCTTTTTTGATGATCGTATCCGTCAGCGAGAATCCCATCCCATCCGACGCGAGCAGCAGTCTTCTGCTGTTCCAACCCGGCCCGGAAACGTCCCGATCTGTGCCAAGGATATCTTTGAGTTCCGCAACAATCATTTTAGCGCCTCTTTGCTATCGTACCGCGCGGTTCATCCCGCCATCGGCCAGGATGCTCTGACCGTTAATGTACCGGGCTCCATCGCTGGCGAGAAATACGCAGGCTTGCCCGATTTCTTCGAACGTTGCAGGCCGCTGAGCTGGGATTTCCCGGCGGGCCTGTTCGGATAGGTTTACGTTTTCGCAGAACCCGGGCAGCAGGTTGTTCATGCGTATATTGTGCCGTGCATAGCGATCCCCATAAAGCTTTGAGAAACTGTGCAGCGCGCCACGCAGCATGCTCATGGGATAGGGCGCACGCGGCTCGATTGTGTTCATGGACGAAATGTTTACGAAAGCACCCCCGCCCTGTTCGATCAATATGTGCGTGACAATGCGGGCGATCTTGACAACGTTCAGCACGTACATATCCAGACTTTCGTGCCACAACGCGTCGCTGAGTTCCAAAAGCGGCCCATCAAAGTCGGGATCAAACCCTACCGTTTTGATGGCTTCTGGTACCGTGCCTCCGTGGCCCATATTGCTGACGATTGCATCAATCCGCCCATATTTGCTCATGGTGTCGTCGATCATCTTTTGGAGATCGTCGACATCTAAAACAGAGCCACGACGTCCAATGCCCCCAAGCTCCTCGGCCAGTTCAATAGACCGGTTTGACGGGGACATCAGCGAAACTTTGTAACCCGCCTTTGCCATTTCAATGGCGCAACCTCGGCCAATGCCTTGTCCTGTACCTGTCATCAGCGCAACTTTGGTATCGGGCATGGAATCCCCTTTCTTCAGATGCATAGTATGTGAGAATTTTTGCGTCGATAGCAGTGTATCTTGTTGGAATTAGGTATTCCTATCGAGTTTATTGAACAATGCTGATAGATTTCCTCACATTATGGAGAACCTCAGACACCTTCGCGCCCTTCAGGCTTTTGACGCGACCGCTACCCACTCCAGCCTGAGCAGGGCAGCGGATGTTCTGAACGTCACCCACGGGGCGATCAGTCGACAAATCAAGTTGCTGGAACTGCATCTTGGTGTGACGCTCTTTCACCGCCGACCAAATGGCGTTGAACTGACCAAGGCCGGGGAACGCCTGCATCAATCAACTCGCGGGGCATTTTCGGCATTGCAGCTGGGCGTGATGGAGGTGAAGCGACTACATCACCGCCAGTCGATTACGGTGTCTTTGTCAACATCGCTTGCGCTCAAATGGTTTGTGCCGTTACTCAGCTCGTTTCAGCAAGAACATCCGGGTATCACATTGTTGCTGGACACGAATGATGCCTTTGTAGATTTCGATGCATCCGAAGTTGATGTCGCCCTGCGCTTTGGCGAGCCCGGCTGGGACGGGCTGTATCATGAGCAAATAAGGCAAGAGGAACTGGTTGTCGTAGCTGCGCCGTCTCTTGTTGATCAAACCCGGCTGCCAATGCGGGCCGAGGACGTGGCTAGTCTTCCACTTTTGCACGACACCTTTAACGTCGGCTGGGAAATTTGGGCCGCGCAAGTTGGTTTGAGCTCTGATCGGATCAACGCGCAGAACATCAAGTACGTCGACAGTGCTGTTCTGTTGGAGGCCGCGATTGACGGGCAAGGCGTGGCATTGGCGAGACATCTTTTGGCAGCTAGGGACTTGGAACTTGGCCGGTTGATCCGTCTGGATGAAACCCGTGCTCCATTGGATCGCGGACTCTACTTCGTCTGTCGTCCGGGTGATCAAGAGCGGGTCACAGTAAGGATATTTAAAAAATGGCTCATGTCGATTTAAGCTGTGTGCCTTAATCGAAGGTTCGAGAGAGCGGTCATTAGACCACGTTATTCAGAAGTCGGCTTTGTCCGCAAAGCGGTCGTTCGCTGTGAAGTGCATTAAAGACGGCTATGAGGACCTTGCTGCCATTAAACACTATCTGTTTAAGTTCTGCTCTCAGTTCGAAGCAGAAGCAGAATAACGCGGTCAGATTGAGGAAAGCTGACCTTCGACGACCCAGAACCGAAGGACCTACTTGCAGACAAAGCAAGTTTAAATTCCAGAGATGAATTGAAGTTTCTTAAATTGCTAGTGGTATCAAGATACTCAACGTTGTGCATCAGATGGGCGCACGTATATTGCTTGGAAGCTTGCTAGAAGGACCCGTTCAGCCAATCCTTGAGGTGGCGAGGAACTGGGCTTGTACAATGAATGGATCGAACCCATGACCTTTTCTGTTGGCTTCCTTACAGCGTCCGTTGCATCAATCGCTCTTGCAGCGATGGCAGTACAGGCGCAAACCGCCGACACCGTATACACCAATGCGCAGGTCTATACGGTAAATCCTGATCAAGAATGGGCTGAGGCGTTTGCCATTGAGGACGGACGTTTCATTGCTGTCGGTTCAGCAGAAGAAGTTGCTGCACTGGCCAGGAACGAGACTGAAACGATCGACCTTTCGGGTGCGATGGTGTTGCCCGGCCTGTATGACATCCATGTTCATCTCCGCAATTGGTATGTCGCCGCGGCATTGTCTGACGAGACGATCCAACTCCCCGGCGATGCCGGCCCGGACGCAGCAGCGGAGCTAATTCGCGATTTTGTAGCTGCGCGACCAAATCTCGAATATCTTTTTGGAGCTGGATTGGCCAACGAGCTGTTTGATGGAGAACCGACCACTGCCTGGCTTGATGAGGCAGTCTCTGACATTCCCGTCTACATTATCACCGCAACAGGGCATGAGGCTGTGCTGAATACACCGGCGATGATCAATAGCGGCATTGATGCCGATACGCCGGACCCACGGAACGGGATCATTGTGCGGGACCCTGAAACCGGAGAAGCAACAGGCTACATGAAAGAGGCCGCGATGGGTCTTTACGCGATGCCATTTCTACGGGGGCTGGAACTCGAAACTCACGTGGACGGCGCAAGGGCCGTGTTACACTTGCTTGCCTCAATGGGGGTGACATCTGCCAGAAACATGCATAGCGAATTGATTAATGTGCAGGCACTACATCAGCTTGCCACATCCGAAGGTCTTCCGATCAGGGTTAGTGTCGCGTGGACCTACGGTTCTCCGACGCGAGCATATCAATCCGTGGAAGATCAACGCGCTGCAATTGATAGGTTTCAAGACTTTATCGCGCCACGGCTCGACCCAACCTTTGTTAAGGTCAATATAGATGGCATCCCGACTGAGACCGGTGCCATGCTGGAACCTTTCCTGACGAACGACTCGGAAGTGGATCAGTCACAATCTGACGCGGGTTCACAGTATGATCCTCTTACTTCTGGTCAGGGCGACTATGGGCTGATCTTCTTCACCCAAGAGGAACTTGTGGCCGACATAATTCGGTTTGAAGAACAAGACATGAAAGGCATGGTCTTCCACACTGTGGGTGACCGCGGTGCTCGACTTGTTTTGGACGCAATAGAAATCGCACGTGATCAAATGGGTGAGTTGAAAGGCCGCTACCAGCTTGCCCACTCGTTTTTCATATCCGAAGAAGACATGCCTAGACTGGTGGAGCTCGATCTGACGCCGGATTTCTCGCCCGTACTATGGTTTTCGAACTCTCACAACGACGTCGTCAACCGCGTGGTTGGCCCGGAACGCGCGCAGAGGGTTTTCCCAATGCGCTCTGTGGCTGATGTCGGAGGACGGGTCGTTATCGCTTCTGATGGTCCGCTGTTCATGCAAACCCCATTGGCATCGATAGAGGCGGCTGTGACTCGTATCGATCCTGTGGCCGACACGAGTCCACCCGATCCCGCGGCGGGCCAAGCGATCACGTTAAAGCAGGCAATTGATGCCCGAACAATCAACTCCGCATACCTGGATTTTGCGGACGAGGAGCTTGGCTCAATCGAAACCGGCAAGCTTGCCGATTTCATTGTGCTTGACCGCAACCTCTTTGAAATACCGATCGCGGAAGTGAGTGAGGCGCAAATATTAAAGACGTTTGTCGAAGGCGAAATGGTTTTTGAGGCCAAATAACGTTTTTGAGCTGTGAAATACAACTCGCTAGCCCCAAGGCTCAACTCGGCGACAACGTGCGCCTGCACAAATTGGTGCTACAGGGCAGGCCTTCAACTATGCAAAGCCTGCTTTCTGCGCATTGCCGCCACTTGTGCATTGCGCAGCGTCGGTAGGCATTACTAGGAAGCGTAAGCAGGGCAACGAAGTCTCTACTAGGAATTTTTAACCATCCGCTCACAGTTGCATCCGGCGACTTTCGGATTGACCGGAAAGGCCACACAGCCGTCATTCGCTGCGGTTGCAGCACTAGTTGTCGTTGATGGCAGCTATGCGGACAATGCAGCCGTTTGATCTATCGCTATTGGGCGGCGCGAAACATCGGAAACAGGGGTGGGGCTTGGTCGGCTTTGATTAGGCCCATCTCTTGGAAACCATAGCGCTTATACAGCGATAGATTTGTAGGGTTGGTCGACTCTAAGTAAGCGGGTCTTCCATCTTCGTCACAACGTTTGAGGCAACATTCCAGCAACGCGGACCCCAATCCTTTTCCTTGGCGAATTGGATCGACCGCAATAAATGCTAAATGCCAACAGTCCTCATCGGGATGATAATTGTCCATCTGCCCGAAGGTTTCGAACAACGCATCATGCTTTTCTGGTGAGACCGTCTGCTCAAAACAGGCGACAAGCCGTTCTTCGTCAGGGTGAATGCTTGGCGGAAGCCAAAGTGCGCCAGCAGTGAAATCATCGTTTCGAAACGCGCTACCCTGTTCAAATGCACGCCCGCCAAAGAAGTCCATTACTCGCGGGAAGTGGGTAAGGAAATCGGCAGGTTCAGGATACAGCCAACGCATGAACGGGTCCGCAGAAAATCCAAGAGCAAGTCCGCTTAATAAACTTTCTGCTTCACGTCGGGTTGATGATCTAAACATGAAATTACCTTTGGTCGTTCCACCTCGATTTTCAGGTTTTAGCATGTGGGCCGCAAATACTTGTTGTCAAATGCGCAATTTATTGTCCTGCTCGAGCAACGATGAAGGACTGTGTTGGGCTCAGAGCGGTCATCCGACCAATGCTGTCGGCTTTCCATCCGATATGTTGTGAGGTGGCCGACTTCCAAACAACAACAACAACACTTATAACCCCCGCTTTTTGAAGTAGCTTTCCGAGACCCCCGCCCCCTCTTCATTCTGAAATGAATTCTCTCTGGCCAACTGCCCAGCACAATAAGGTTTCCCGGCCTCCGCCAATAGACTATGCCCATATGGCGGACGCAGTGGAAATGCTGTCACTAAGAACTTCGGGTTGCCTGAGCGTGTCTGAGTCGTGCGGCCATCGGAATGACTGCAATGCGGACGGAGCGGACGTTCTCGCTAATGACTGTTGATGAAATCGGCATAAAGTGGGCGAAACTATTTTACTAGCTTCTCACTTGATTTGCGCTGGGGCCGTTAGAAGATCAATCCGCTCTTCGATCAATTCCATTCGACGTTCCTTAGGAATCGACTGGAAAGTTGTGTATTCCCAAGTGTGATATCCTACGAAGAGCATAGCCCGCATCTCCAAATCGTCGCCTATGAACCCAAGTTCAGAAAGCATGTGTCGTACAAAATCGAGACGCAGCTCAGTCACTCGTTGGGCAATTTCCGCGATCTTCTCATCTTTTTCGGCGGCATGTCGAACAGCCAGATCATGCCGTGCTAAATCGGAACTAACAATTGCCTTAGACGTTTCTATCAATCGTTGTTTTGGTTCCAGCGACAGTAGTTCACCGCTTTCGGTTACGCTACGGGTCAGATCTTCTGCCCAGTACTCAAGCAGCGCGTCTAATAGCGCCCGGCGATTGCGAAAGTGCCAATAAAAACCGCTTTTTGCGACCTTTAAGCGCTTCGCTAACCTCTCGATTGTCAAGTCCGCGAGGCTGCCCTCTCCCATCATCTCAAGAGCGGCTTCAAGCCAGTCTTTCTTTGAGTAACCACGTGAAACTCTTTTTTCTTCCGACATCGTTCCGCCTCAGCTGTACGGCCTCATCTAGACGATACAGTACAGTTATGCTACTTTTTTTCTGCGGCACTTGATACTCCTAAAACTGGTGTCGAAGTAGGGGAGGACGTGAAAAATGAAAACGCGATACGCGATTATGCTTGGTGTTCTGGTTGGCGGGTTGGGTGTTGGTGTGTTGAACGCCCTCCGTTATGAAAGCTCACACGAGGCCCGAGTATTTGGCACCGCGCAAGCGCAGGAAGCTACAAAGGACGAGTCGGAAGTCTCGCCTACTATGGTTCGCGATAGACACCGCGACGTTTACTACCCCAACACTGAGGATCTCGCGCCGGATGAAATGCGCGTCGTGGCTTGTGGTACAGGTATGCCAACAACTCGAGCAGCTCAGGCGGCCGCATGTTTCTTGGTCGAGCTTGGCAATGGCGATAAGTTTCTATTCGATATTGGCTCTGGTTCGGCAGAGCGGATCTCATCAATGCAGATTCCATACAACTATCTCGACAAGGTTTTCATTGGGCATCTCCACACAGACCATTTCGGTGACCTGATTGACCTGTATGTGGGCGGCATGATCATGGGACGAAACGTACCGTTGCGCATTTGGGGCCCGAGCGGGCCTACGCCTGAACTCGGCACTGCTGCGGCGATGCAATCAATGCAAAGTATGCTTTTGTGGGACATTGCAGGTCGTGTCGGCCAAACTGACACCAGAGGTATTGAGCTTGAGGTCAACGAGTTCGACTACAAAGTCGAAAACCAAGTTGTTTACGAGGAAAACGGAGTCGTCATTCGCTCATTCCCCGCAATTCATTCGATAGACGGCCCGGTGAGCTATGCACTCGAATGGAATGACCTAAAGTTTGTGTTCAGTTCAGACACCTACCCAAACAAGTGGTTTGACGAGTATGCCAGAGATGCCGACCTGGTAATCCATGAGTGCTTTATCGCGGTGCCAAGTTTGGTTGAAAAACTGGGGTTTACTCCTGAAGCCGCGTTGCAAGTTGGGACGCAAATTCACACTGCGCCAGAGGCTTTTGGCAAGATCATGAGCTCGATCCAGCCCCGCCATGCGGTCGCCTATCATTTCTTCAAGGACCACGACACAACTGCCGAGGTCTATGATCGCATTCGATCCACCTACGAAGGACCACTGAGCCTTGCAGAAGACTACATGGTTTGGAACGTCACGAAAGACGACATCAAAGAGCGGCTCGCCATAGTTGATCACCATACTTGGTCACCTCCACTGGCATCGCCCGCGATCCCTCCAAAATTGGACGAAGATCGTGCAGCATGGTCTGAACTCAGCGGTGTTCCGGTCGAAGCAATGAACTATTCTGAATTTATTGCAGAAGGAACTTGGGACGTGGATGACGTGCTACGCCCAATTTACGAGGAAGCGTCCGAGGCGTTGGGAAAAGAGTTCTCATACCCCAGCGACAATTAATCCTCTGCACTAAACATCTCTTGGATAGGCGGCGCGCTGAGGGTCGCCTATTGCCATTTTGAAGTCCCGAACGCCATTGCTAGAGGTTTAAGAAAATGACTGCTTTGGGCTCGACCCGAACTCTAACTAAAAACATTTGGGCGACTGTTCTTCGGGCTACAACGACCTTATTTCTCAAGGAAGTTCCAAAGCGACGAAAAGAGAACAGTTCTATATTTCGGAAAACCAGTGCCGCCAGCATTTTTGCCTTCGCCCTTTCTCAAGGCGGGGCAGCTGCCGAAAACGCCTCTAACCCACTTTCAAAAGGTCGGAACACAGATCTCAGAATTCAACATACTGACGGAAATAGCGGTGAAAAAACAGACTATTTCATTGATGGCGCATTCATGGCGCTCGACAATTTGAAGATCAAATACGAGCTTCACTACAACAATGTATCAGCAAATGGCGTGTCTTCCAGCGACTGGGAAAAGGCGCTCGTTAAACTAATATATTTTCCAACAGAGGGCTTGCTGAACGAGACTTGGGGGTATCGCGCAGCGGTGGGCCTCGACTGGATAGTCGAGTTTGGCAACGAAGACCAAGGTATTGGGACAGGTTCAGATCAACTCGGACCGTTCGCCGGAGTCGCCTTTGGAAGCCAAGATACTGGTCTTTCACTTATCCCCTTGGTGCAGCATTTTTTTGACTACAATGGCGATACCGACATCAGCCAGACGGCGCTTAGGTTAATTGCGCTACAACCCTTCGCAACCGACTACTGGGCAAAGTTAGATTTGAAAGTCCCATATGATTGGGAAGAAGAAGCATGGTCAAGCTCTGCAGAAGTTCAAGTTGGATACAACATCAACGAAGGCATTGCAGTCTACGGCGAAGCGCTTCTGGGAATTGGTGGCAACCGGTCTTTTGACGAAGGATTTGGTGTAGGCCTTCGCTTCCGATATTGAACCGAATGACCTATCTCGCATTGTAGCAAAGAGACCTGCCTGTTTGTGACCGCTGTGGGCTCAATACGGTCATCCGACCGTTGCCGTCAGCTTTCCATCCGATGTGTTGTAACCCGTGGTCACGCTTCGTGACGCGTTTCAACATTGTGTGGACAGCGTAAAAGACAAGGCCAAGGCAACCCATGACAGTTATCAGAACAGCATGAACAAGTTGCTGGGGCTGCGAGAGCGCTTCCAAGGCTTGTGGACTTTGGATCAAGGCAGGTTCATGTCCGACCTTTCTGATGACGATCTGGAAGATCACCTTCAAGCCCGATTGGACGAAGGATTTAGCCAGAACAGCATCAACATCGAAGTTCGGTTTATGAAGAGAGCATGGAACCTCTGCCGGAAGAAGCACAAGGTCAACCACGACATAACCTTCGTGTTGTCTAAAGGCTTCGTCAAATGTCGCTCCCTGTCAGAAGCAGAAGGACGAACGGTCATTGACTACTGCATTGCCAAACAGGCCGAATATCCCGACGCCTCAGCATGGTCGAAGGCCCACGACCTATTCATTTACCTGATTGACACAGGGGTTCGCCTTCGAGAGGCGACACTGGTCGATTGGGGGGCCATCGACATGCGGGAGCGCTATATCGACAACTACAACTTCAAAACCAAGAAGGAGGTCTTTGTTCCCATTTCTGACCGCCTGTTTGAGGTGTTGTCCTCGCTGCAAAACCAACCCCAGCCTTTCGTCAGTATGGACAGGGCCATCAAGAACCTAAGGCGAGCTATCACTGAATGCTGTCCTTCAAGCCCCCGAGTTTTGGCCACCCAAGGCAAGGCAACGATCCACTCCTGCCGGGACACCTATGCTACGCGGATGCTGAACAACGGCATGAGGCTGGAAGAAGTCTCTCACCTTCTGGGTCATGCAACCATTGTCCAGACTCAGAAGTACGCCAAGTTCGCCAAGAAGGAAGTAGCTGATAAAGCACGGCAAATGCTCAACGCACGTAAAGTCGCCTGATCAAAAAGACATGGCACACTATCGGGAACAGTATGGAGTTACTATACAACCAATGGCACCCAAAGCACCACATAAGTCTCTGATTTTATTGGATACCAATGGCGGACCGAGGAGGATTCGAACCCCCGACCCCTTGATTCGTAGTCAAGTACTCTATCCAGCTGAGCTATCGGTCCGCGTTGGTGAGGCGCTATGTAGACCTACCTCTGGAGACGTGCAAGTCGATTCTTCAAAAAAAATTCAAAAAGTCAGGCCACCCCGCGGCAGGCGGATTTCAAAGGTTGTTCCCTGCGGCCCGGTCTCGGCAAGAACAAGGTCTCCACCATGTCCGCGCGCCAGTTCTTGCGAGATCGCAAGCCCGAGGCCAGAGCCTCCTTTGCGTACCCCGCCCTGAAATGGCGTAAACAGGTTTTCACGTGCTTTGGGAGGCAGGCCGGGGCCGTTATCCCTGATTTCAACGCACCAGTCGTCTTCGTGTTCACAGCCAGAGATCGTGATTCTACCCGGTTTACCCGAAGCCACCAGCGCCTGACGCGCGTTGCGGACAAGGTTCATCATGACGCGGAACATCTGCTCGGGGTCCGCGCGGGCGATCAAATCCTTGGGAACTTCGTTGACGATCTCGACGCAGGCGTCAGCAACGGCCAGCCTTTCGCTGGCCACCACGTCTTCGGCCACGTCGCGCAGGGACACCATGGTCAGAGTCGGAGCAGGTTCTTCAGCACGACCGAAGGCCAGCGTGCTTTCGCACAGGGACACGGCCCGGGTGATCGAGTTCACCAGCTTTGGCGCCATGCGTCGCACCAGCGGGTCGTCGCTGGCCTCGATCCGGTCGGTGAACAGCTGCGCCGAGGTCAGGATGTTGCGCAGATCGTGGCTGACCTTGGCGACCGCTCCGCCCAGCTGCGCCAGACGTTCGCGTTGTTTCAGGGCCTGCGTCAATTCGGTCTGCAGCTGCTGTAGAGCTTCTTCCGCCTCGCGCAGTTCGGTCACCTTTGAATTGGGAGAGATGATTCCCCGCGCGTCCTCGGGGGCGCCTGCATAGCGCTGCATATAGCCTACGACGCCCTTGATGGGCTTCACCAGAACTACCCGCACGGCAAGAAACAGGAAAAAAGCGGTGATGATCGAGATGACAAAAGACAGGCCCAGAATGCGCAGGCCATAGTCGGTCATCGCCATGCGCAAGGGTTCGCTGTCTGTAGTGACCTCAATCAGCAGCCCCGCGCCCTTGACCGGTTCACCGATCACGCGAATGACCTCGTTTTCCGGCGTAAACAGGCGCGCCACGGCATCTCGGATCAATATCCATGGCCCCGCATCGCGCAAATCGTACGTTTTGGTGATCGGCTCGGGAATCGGAGAGGACAGCATCAACTGCCGCACCTCATCCCGCCGCAGCACCACGTTATAGACGCCAGCATTGGCCAGCAGTTCGGCCTCAAGGTCTTCGGCCAGCATATCATCGGCCAGCAAAGCCAGCGACGCGATCTGGGCGCGTTCCAGCCGGTTCAGCAGGAAATCTTCGCGAAACCGCGCAATCGAGGGAACAAAGATCAGAACCTCGGCCAACATCACGAAGACCGTCGTCAGGATCAGAAATCGGCCCGACAGCGAGTTCAATCTGCTCTCCCTTCCCGGTTAGGGCATCCAGCGCTGGACGAGCCGGACCACGCGTTTAACCATTTGATTCTCAAACAGCCTTGGCGAGAAATAGGCACCCGCCACCCGTTTGTTAAGCTCTCCGATCGTCGGATAGGGCGAAACCATCGCAGCAATCTGCCCCATCTTCAGGTTATTGGCCAAGGCCAGCGACCACAAGTTGATCAATTCGCCCGCCTGATGACCCACGATTGTAGCGCCCACAGGTCGGCCTTTTACGACCATGACCTTAATGAAGCCTTTCGTCTTGCGTTCCGATATGGCGCGGTCGTTGTGGTGGTAGTCAAAGCGCGCGATATCGAGCTTGTCGCCGTGCTGGTCGCGCGCCTGCGCTTCGGTCAGGCCGACCTGCGCCAGTTCAGGGTCGGTATAGGTGGCCCAGGGGATATGCGCCGTTTTCGCCTTGGACGGCAGGCCGAACAGAGCGGACCGGATGATGATCCCGGCGTGATATCCGGCCACATGGGTAAACTGCATCCCGCCCGCAACGTCGCCGATAGCATAGACCCTGCGGTTCGTGGTGCGCAGCGACTCGTCCACTTTGATCCCGGTGCGGGTTGGTTCGATACCGGCGTCCTTTAGGTTCAGGCGGTCGGTTTTGGCCTTGCGCCCAGCCGCCAGCAACAGGTGCGAACCGGTATAGATGTCGCCATCCTCGGTCACGACCTCGACGAGGCCTTTGTTGTTGCGAACTTGGGCAACCATGGCCTGTTCGTGGATCGCCACTCCCTCGGTGCGCAGCGTATCCAGCACAATCTCAGCCGCTTCGGGATCATCTTTGCCCAGCGCCTGCAGGCCTTCGATCACCGTCACCTCGCAACCCAACCGGATATGGGCCTGCGCCATTTCCATGCCGATGGGACCACCGCCGATGATCAGCAGATGTTCGGGCTTGTCGCGCAAATCAAAGATCGTCTCGTTCGTATAGTAGGGCACTTCATCCAGCCCCGGAATCGGCGGCACCAAGGGCGACGATCCTGTTGCAATCACCACCCGCCGCGCTGTGATCAGATGGTCGCCTGCCTGCACCTGGGTCGGAGAGACAAAGTGACCATATTCGCGGATCACCTCAACGCCGAAGCCCTCGAACCGGTCCTGACTGTCCATCGGCTCGATCTGGGCGATCACGTCATGCACATGATCCTTGGCGGCGGCATAATCCACTTGCGGCACCACATCGGCCACGCCCAGCGCGGCGGAATGCGCCTGCCCATAAGCAGCCTTGCCGCTTGCGATCAGCGCTTTGGAGGGCACACAGCCAAAGTTCAGGCAATCACCGCCCATCTTGTGGCCTTCCAGCAGGATCACATCGGCGCCCATCTGGCTGGCCCCGGCGGCCACGGACAAACCGCCCGACCCGGCCCCGATCACCAGGATATCGGTTTTCAACTCTTGCATGAGATCAGGCGTCCTTTCGGCCACGCAGGGCTTTGATCACTATTGGCAGAGCCGCCAGCACGCACAAGCCGATGATCGGACCGATGACAAACGGTTCCCACAGCAACGACACGTCAGGCGTCTCGCCCCGGTCGAACACGCCGCCCAGCCCGACGCCGATCCACGTATAGACGATGCCGCCCGGAATGATGCCCAGCGCCGTGGTGATCAGAAAGTTGCGGAACTTCACGCCGACAAGCGCAGGCACCAAATTGGCCACAAAGAACGGCACGACCGGCACAAGGCGCAGCAGGAACAGCACCGAGATTTCATTCTCGCGCAACCCATCCTTGAGCTTTTTGATCGTGCCCTCCGAGGATTCCAATCGCACCGTCAGGGATTCGCCCAACCCCCAGCGCGCAGCCAGAAAGATGGCCGAAGCGCCGATAGTTGCGGCAACGACGTTAAAGACGGTGCCCGCAAAGAGGCCGAACAAAAACCCTCCGGTCATCGAGGCCACGGCGGCACCCGGCAGCGAAAAGGCGACGATGACGATATATATCGCCACAAAAGCCGCCGCCATGGACCAGTAATTGGCATCCCGCCACGCCAGAAGCGCCTCGCGGTTGTCGCGCAGCGTCTCGAAGGTCAGGTAATCGCCAAGCGTAAAGAAGCCCACCGCCGCCACGGCGAGAATCACCAGCAAAGGAATATGGCGCGCAAGCCCATTGCGCGGCGCCTGAGTTGTATCGCTCATAAGGCTGTCCGGTTTCGTTCGTTTCATTCTGTACCCAACATGCGCCGCCTTTGGCCCGAGCAACAGGGACTTCACGCGGCCTTGATGTTTACGGCAGGGAATGTAAGGGTTTGGGGCGTCAAAACCGCGATTTTGAAACCTTTTGCCGGCTGCGGTTACAGAATTGTTGCAAAAGGGTATAAAACCCCCACCTAGGGGTTTGACTTACCCCCCGCTTCCCAGTAGAGGACGGGCTTCGAACACTAGGGCCAGGCGAATCCGCGCCGCACCCCACCGCTATTGATTGGAGACGGAGCGATGAAACGCACCTATCAGCCTTCGAACCTGGTTCGCAAACGCCGCCACGGTTTCCGCGCGCGCATGGCCACCAAGGCCGGCCGCAAAATCCTGAACGCGCGCCGCGCACGTGGCCGCAAGTCGCTGAGCGCGTAAACCGCTCACCGATCAGGTTATGAACATGACGCCGCCGGAGGCCCCTGAGGATGGTAGCAACCAGCCGAGGGTCAAGCCCCCGGCGGCGTCCGTTTGCGCGCCTGAAAATCTGATCGTGCTCAAGAAACGGTCCGATTTCCTGAAAGCCGCGCGCGCACGCCGGCAGGGCACCGCGTCAATGATGGTGCAGGCCCGCAAACGCGCACCAGACGAAGCTCTCGGGATTCGCGTTGGCTTTACCTGTTCCAAGAAAGTCGGCAACGCCGTGGCCCGCAACCGTGCCAAACGCCGGTTGCGCGAGGCCGCGCGTGCCGTTTTGCCAGTCAGCGGACAAGTTGGTTGGGACTATGTTCTGATCGGCCGCGCTGACGTCACCGCGTCTCGCCCCTTTGACGCCCTGCTGGACGATTTGCGCTATGCCTTGCGCAAAGTGCACGGGCCACGGAAATGACCCTGCTGGCGCATATCCTTGCCCTTCCCGTCCGGGCCTATCGGCTGATCTTCAGCCCCTGGGTCGGGTTCAACTGCCGCTATCAGCCCACGTGCTCGGCCTATGCGCTGGAAGCGTTGGAAAAACACGGCGCCGTCAAAGGGGCATGGCTGGCAGCCCGGCGGATCGGGCGCTGTCACCCGTGGGGCGGCGACGGTTACGATCCGGTGCCCAAGTGCAAGTGCGACGATTCTTTGTGACCCCCGGTCAGACTTGACCCATCACATTCTGCGCTGAACACTTGGGCACGCAAAGCCCGAGGTCCAGATGACATCAGATGCGCGCCAAACGCTGCCAACGCATGAGGTCCTGAATCAACCGCCCGCGCGCGGGGATTGCAACCTTTGGACATCGGACCCGGTGCTGCGCAGTGCGGTTGGTTTCGCCACAGGGCGCTCCGCGCCTCTGGAGGCATATGGCGCGCATCTAGGACGCGCTGAAACCCGCGAATTGGGGCGCGACGCGAACCGACACCCGCCTGAATTGAGGCTGTTCGACTCGGGTGGCAGGCGTCTGGACGAGGTGCGTTTTCACCCCGCTTACCACCAAACGATGCAGATCAGCCAATCCGCCGGGTACGCAGCGCTGCCTTGGGACGGGCAGCCGGGTGGCCACACGACCCATGTCGCAATGATCTATATGGCCAGCCAGATAGAGCCGGGCCATTGCTGCCCGCTGACCATGACCTACGCGGCCTATCCGGTACTGGCCGTCAATGCGGACATCGCCGCCATCTGGCAACCAAAACTGACGGCACGGGTATACGATCCGACGACACGGCCGGTCGCCGAGAAAACCAGCGCCACACTCGGCATGGCAATGACCGAGAAGCAGGGCGGCTCGGACCTGCGCACCAACACCACCACAGCCACCCAAGACGGCGATCACTGGCGGTTGCGCGGGCATAAGTGGTTCTGCTCGGCCCCGATGTCGGATGGGTTCCTGACGCTGGCGCAGGCTCCGGGCGGGCTGACCTGTTTCCTTGTCCCCCGTTGGCTGCAGGGTGAACGCAACGCCATCCACCTATTGCGGCTGAAGGACAAACTGGGCAATCGGTCCAATGCCACGGCCGAGATCGAATACCACGATGCGCTAGCCTTTCAACTGGGCGACGAGGGCGAAGGCGTACCTACGATCATCGAAATGGTGCACCACACGCGGCTGGACACGGCCATGGCCCCGGCGGGCCTGATGCGCGCCGCTTTGTCTGAGGCCAATCACTGGGTCACCCATCGCAGCGCCTTTCAGCGCCGGTTGATCAACCAGCCGCTGATGCGAACGGTTCTGGCTGATCTGGTGCTGGACTGGGAAGGTGCCCTGACGCTGGGGATGCGCGTGGCACAGGCGTTCGACGGCCAGACCGCCGAGGACAATGCCTTTGCCCGGGTCAGCGTTGCCCTGGCCAAATTCCTGAACAACAAGCGCTGTCCCGTAGTCGTGGCCGATGCGATGGAGGTACTGGGCGGCATAGGCTATGCCGAGGACACCCCCCTGCCTCTGCTTTACCGCGAAGCCCCTCTGAACGGCATCTGGGAGGGGTCGGGCAACGTAATCTGCCTCGATATCCTGCGCACCCTTACCCGAGAACCGCTGGCCGCAGACGTGCTGCAAGCCGAGCTGGACGCCGCAACCGGCGCAGATCGCGCCTATGATGCGGCGTTGAGGGCGCATCGCGACCGCTGGCCGGACGTGCCCACCGAGGCCGAAGCACGCTGGTTCTCCGAACGCACGGCACTGCTGCTCACCGCCTCACTACTGCTGCGTCACGCGCCCGCTGCGGTTGCGGATGGTTTCATCGCCACACGCCTCTCAGGCGACAGCGGACGCATCCCCGGATCGGTGGCCGGGCTGGACGCAGATGTGCTGCTGGCCCGCCTTGGCTGACCCGTCCTCTTGCCCGGTTGCGTCAACTGCTGTAGGGGCTGCGCATGTTTGACGAAGCTGACGATATCCACCCGCTCTTTGCCGGCGCGCCCTCGGCCACCGAGTTCAAGAAGCTGCGCAAACGCATTGTGCGCCAGACCCGCGAAGCCATCGAGCAATACGGGATGGTGGACCCGTCGGCGCATGACAAGGACGGTAAACCGCCCCGCTGGCTGGTCTGCCTGTCCGGCGGCAAGGACAGCTATACCCTACTGGCCGTTCTCTATGAACTGAAATGGCGCGGACTGCTGCCGGTCGACCTGCTGGCCTGCAATCTGGATCAGGGGCAACCGGGCTTTCCTGCCACCGTCCTGCCCGAATTCCTAGAACGCATGGGCGTGCCCCACCGGATCGAGTATCAGGACACCTATTCCGTCGTGATGGACAAGGTTCCGCAGGGCCGTACCTATTGCGCCCTGTGTTCCCGCCTGCGCCGGGGCAATCTGTACCGCATCGCACGCGAGGAAGGTTGTTCCGCAGTAGTGCTGGGCCATCACCGGGACGATATCCTCGAGACCTTTTTCATGAACCTGTTTCATGGCGGGCGTCTGGCGACGATGCCGCCAAAACTGGTGAATGAGGAAGGCGACCTGTTCGTCTTCCGCCCGCTGACCCATGTGGCCGAGGCCGATTGCGAGAAATTCGCCAACGCGATGAACTATCCCATCATCCCCTGCGACCTGTGCGGCAGTCAGGACGGGTTGCAACGCCAGCAGGTGAAACAGATTCTGGACCAATGGGAAAAGAACAGCCCCGGTCGGCGTCAAGTGATGTTCCGGGCCCTGACCAACGCGCGACCGTCGCATCTGCTGGACCCGAAACTGTTCGATTTCCAGGGTCTCGCGCTGAGCCCCGGCAAAAAAGGTGAAAATTCGAGCGATATTCCACAGTTACGTTAACGTCTGACTCAGGTTGTTTTTTTAGGGTGGCCCAATACGTGAAATGCCCAAACGTAGAGGCCCGGAAAACCGATGTGGAAACATATCACCCTCGAACGCACTCTCAATGACCTGGCTTCCATTCTAAGCGGTCCTGCTGCTTTGGCGTTTGTTCCGGCAATCAGTCTGGCAGCGTTCTGGATTGGCGGGGAGCGCGCGCTGGTGGTCGTGGCCCTTTGCCTGCCACTTGTTGTTCTGGGCATCGCCGCATTTGGTGCCCGGACGGACCGGCAGCGCAAACGGCGCAACCCGCCCGGCGGCATGCTGACCATCGATGCCTTCGCCGCCGAACTGGCGGGAATTTGCAAAACTGTCAGTGCAGGTGGTACAGATTCGGCCTGCATCCTCGTCGCGCTGGATGACTATTCGGGTTTTCTGGACCTGCACGGAAACGCCGCAGCCGACCATCTTGCGAAACAATTCAGCCGTCGCGTTTTTTCGGTAATCCGCTCACAGGGCGTCGTGACCCGGCTGGACCAGAACAAGATCGCCATTGGCCTACAACCATCGCACCAATTGGACCTTGAGGCCTGTATTCAAATGGCCGGGCGCATTCAGGCGGTCGTAGAGGAGCCTTTCACTCTCAATGGTACGGGGGTGTACGTGTCCTGCTCAATCGGGTTTAGCCTGCTGTCCAGCACGCCGGATTGCCAGTTTGAGGATTGGATCGACACGGCCTCAGCTGCCTTGGGCGAAGCGCAACGGAACGGGCCGTCGACGATACGCGCTTTTTCCAGCGAAACGCGACGCCGTTCGCACATTCGGGCCAATCTGCGCAAAGATTTCGAAGCCGCGTTGGACACCGGCGAAATCCGTCCGTGGTATCAGCCTCAGATTTCTACCGATACAGGGCAGGTGACCGGGTTCGAGGCCCTTGCTCGCTGGGAGCACCCCAAGAAAGGCGTGCTAAGCCCACAGGTATTCCTGCCCTTCGCCGAGCAGGCCGAACTGATGGAGAAACTCGGTCAGGCAATGCGGCACCACGCATTTGCGGCCATGCGCAATTGGGATCTTGCCGGAGTAGTGGTGCCACGGGTCGGTGTGAACTTCTCGTCCGATGAGTTGCGCGATCCGGCGTTGATCGATCGATTGAAGTGGGAGTTGGACCAGAATGACCTGACGCCCGACCGACTTGCGGTCGAGATTCTGGAAACCGTGTTTTCGCGTCGGCCCGATGATGTAATCACCCGTAACGTGACCAGCATGGCTGAACTCGGGTGTTGCATTGATCTCGATGATTTTGGCACTGGACATGCCTCAATTGCCTCGATCAAACGCTTCAATGTCTCGCGGATCAAAATCGACCGGTCTTTTGTCGCCAAGGCGGACCGTGACGCCAGCCAGCAGCAACTGGTCAGCGCCATCCTGACTATGGCCGAAAGGCTGAATGTGGAAACGCTGGCCGAAGGAGTCGAGACCAAGGGCGAACACGCCCTGATGGCGCAATTGGGATGTGACCATGTTCAGGGCTTTGGCATTGCCAAGCCCATGCCCTTTGAAAACACGCTGGACTGGATTTCCGCGCATCAGAACAAGGTCAACGGAATGCCAAAGATCAGGCGCAAGACCGGCCCGTAATCGCAAATTTACGCCAAAGAAACGCGATCCATGACAAATTGACAGGCGATTCCGCTTGACCTTTGGGCCCGCACTCTGTTGAACCCACCGGGTGTGTTTCACTGCTTAAGGTGGCTGTCCCCGATGGACGATCAGAACAAGAATCTCATCCTTGCAACCGCGCTCAGCTTTGTCGTGATCCTTGTTTGGTTCGTGCTGTTCCCCCCGCCGGAGCAGGCGCCAACGCCAGATCAAGCCGAGATCACCGCCGTCGAGGGCAATGAGGTTCAGACACCCAGCGCCACCGGCACCGGGTCCACAGGGGACGCAGCGGCTGTCGCCGAAGAAGCTCTGCCCGAGGACGAGGCTCCGCGGGTCGAGATCGACACACCGCGTCTGAAGGGTAGCCTGTCGCTGTCGGGTGGCCGAATTGATGAATTGCTCCTGAAGGACTACAAAGTTTCGATCGACGAAGGCGCACCGATCGTTGATCTGCTGTCGCCGGTGGGATCTGAATCTGCCTATTACGCCCTGTATGGCTGGGCACCAGGTGCTGGCGTTGGAGGCGACGACGTTCCAGGACCAAATACGCCTTGGACCGTTGAAGAGGGCGAAACGCTAGGCGTTGATACGCCGATCACCCTGAAATGGGACAACGGCAAGGGGCTGACCTTCCGCCGTATGATCTCGGTGGACGAAAACTATATGTTCACCGTCACCCAATCGGTTGAGAACGCGTCCGACGGCAGTGTGGCCATGGCGCCCTACGGTATTCTGGCCCGCCACGGTATCGGTGAAGACGGCGATATTCCCGACCTGAAGAACTTCTTCATCCTGCATGAAGGCCTGATCAGCATGGCTGACGGCACCCTTACGGAAGTCGACTATGGCGATCTCCAGGATGAGACCGAAACATTCGAAAACATGAATGATGGATGGATCGGCTTCACGGATCACTACTGGATGACAACGCTCATCCCTGAACAGGGTTCTCAGTTCACCTCTTCGGCTGGGTTCAACGCCCGGAACAAAGTATATCAGGCTGACATCAAGACACCGACTCTCACCGTCGCTGCCGGCGAAACCGCGCAAGTGACGACACGACTGTTTGCGGGGGCCAAGGAATGGGAAGCCATCCGCGAGTATCAGGCAGAAGGTGTGCAGAAATTCATCGACAGCATCGATTGGGGCTGGTTCTTCTTCCTGACCAAGCCGATCTTCTGGCTGCTGCACAACATCAACGCGCTGATTGGCAATATGGGCTGGTCCATCATCGGCCTGACGCTGATCATCAAGGCGATCCTGTTCCCGCTGGCGTTCAAATCCTACGTCTCGATGGCGAAGATGAAGGAACTGCAGCCGCAGATGGAGGCCCTGAAAGAGGCCGCTGGCGACGACCGTCAAAAGATGCAGCAAGGCATGATGGAACTGTACAAGAAGGAAAAGGTGAACCCCGCCGCGGGTTGTTTGCCGATCCTGATGCAGATTCCGATCTTCTTCTCGCTGTATAAGGTGATCTTCGTCACGATCGAACTGCGCCAGGCCCCGTGGTTTGGCCCGTTCCAGGATCTGAGCGCGCCGGATCCGACTTCGATCTTCAACTTCTTTGGCTTGCTGCCTTGGGCGGCCCCGGCCCCCGAAAGCTTCATGGCGCTGATCTTCATCGGTATCCTGCCGCTGCTGCTGGGTATCTCGATGTGGCTGCAACAGAAACTGAACCCGGCACCAACCGATCCGACGCAACAGATGATCTTTGCCTGGATGCCATGGGTCTTCATGTTCATGCTGGGTGGTTTTGCCAGCGGGCTGGTGGTCTACTGGATCGCGAACAACACGATCACGTTCACCCAGCAGTACCTAATCATGCGCAGCCAGGGCTACACGCCGGATGTGTTCGGCAATATCAAGTCCGGCTTCAAGCGTACGCCGAAAACGGATGATAAATGACGGCTGAAGTCACCCAGCTTTGGCGGCACCCGATCAAAAGCCATGGTCGTGAAGCCGTCGAAACCGTAACCGTGAACCCCGGGCAGACCCTGCCCGGGGATCGCATTTGGGCGGTCGCGCATGAGGCTTCCAAGGCGGACGGCTCGGAATGGGTCTCTTGCGCCAATTTCAGCCGCGGGGCGAAAGCGCCGCAGTTGATGGCAATCTCAGCCCTGTCCAATGGTGAAATCCTGACCTTATCCCATCCGGATCGTCCTGATTTGACCTTTGCACCGGATAACGAACAGCAGGCGTTTCTGGACTGGGTCAAACCACTGATGCCCGCGAACCGGGCCGCATCGGCGCGGATCATCCGGGTTCCGGGGCGCGGCATGACCGACAGCGATTTTCCCTCGATCAGCCTGTGCAACATGGCGTCTCACCGCGCGGTTGGGCAAAAGCTGGGCCAGGACCTGTCGATCCACCGCTGGCGCGGCAATATCTGGTTCGATGGAATGCCGCTGTGGGAAGAATTCGAGTGGCTAGGCCGCGAGGTTCAGATCGGCGAGGCGGTGTTCCGCGTCCGTGAACGCATCACCCGCTGTCTGGCGACAACGGCCAACCCTGAAACCGGTGTGCGTGATGCCGATACTTTGGGCGCGCTGGATACCTGGGGCCATCAGGATTTTGGTGTCTATGCCGAGGTTCTAAAAGGCGGCGCAATCTCGGTTGGCGACAAGGTAGATCTGCTATGAGCACCCTCCCATTCCCTCTGGCTGAAGACCCGGACGAATTCGCGTCGGAACGCGGTCGCAAGCTGTTCGCTGGCGAATCCGAATTCGTCAAAGGTGTGGTCGCCATGAACGGCCTGCCCGCACCTGATCGTTTGGAGGTCTGTTTCGCCGGTCGCTCGAATGTGGGCAAATCCAGCCTGATTAACGCGCTGACCGGCACCAAGGGGCTGGCGCGTGCGTCGAACACGCCGGGCCGCACGCAGGAAATCAACTTTTTCACACAAGGCCCGGAACTGTACCTGGTCGACCTGCCCGGCTATGGCTATGCCAACGCGCCGGTGAAGGTTGTGGAAAAGTGGCAACGTCTGCTCAAACAATACCTGAGCGGCCGTCAAACTCTGCGCCGGGCCTTTGTCCTGATCGACTCGCGCCATGGGGTAAAGTCTGTCGATTCTGAGATCATGAAGCTACTGGATACCAGCGCCGTGACCTTTCAGTGCGTGATGACTAAGGCTGACAAGGTCAAGGCGAAGGATCGGGAAAAGGTACTGGAACAGGTGCGGGGCGCGTTGTCCAAACACCCGGCGGCCTTCCCCGAAATCGTGCTAACCTCGTCTGAAAAAGGCGACGGTATCCCCACGCTACGCTCAATTATCGCACATCTGGAATGAGCCTGCCGGTCCGCCTCTTCGCCGTGTTGACCACATTGGCGGTAGTGCTGACCGGAACGATTCCGCAGGGCTGGATGCCAGCGAAGGACACCGATGGCAAGGTGCTGTTGGTGCTGTGCACCGGCGAGGGCACGGTTGAACAATGGGTTGATCTGGATGCGGAAGACCCCATCCATGACGAAGGCGACCAGCGCATCATGTGCCCTTTTGCAGGTCTGACCGCCAATGTTGACCTGCCTGCAGTCGGAGCCATCTTGCCCTTTGGTGCCTCGATCCAGCCCCGTTGGTCACACCGAGATTTCACCCACCGAAGTGCCGGGTTCCATTCACGGTACGACGCAAGGGCACCGCCTGTCTTCTCCTGATTCACCACAAAACTTGTAAACCTGCGCAGTTACAGCGCAGCTCAATTTTCGAATCCGGAGAAAACTATGGCATTGGACAGCCAAACCCTGGGGGACACCCCGGCGCAAAATACCGCTGCGCAAAAGTTTTATTTCGCCGCCTGGCGATGGCATTTCTATGCGGGGATTTTCGTGATCCCCTTCCTGATCATTCTGGCCATCACCGGCCTGATGATGATGTTCATCACTCAGTTCGACGGTCGGGACGGCGAGAAAATCGCCGTTGAGGTTCAAGGCTCCGCCCTGCCCGTGTCACAACAGGCCGAGGTCGCGCTTTCCGAAATCCCCGGCACCGTCGTCGAATGGATCGGCCCGAAAGCCGCCGATCTGGCCACCGTCTTCCGCATCAAGACCGAAGAGGGCCAGCGCCTTGTGGCCGTCGATCCCTATGCCGGAGAGGTTCTTCAGGTCTGGGATCGCCGCGCGGGTTGGTACGATCTGGCCGACAACATCCACTCGACCCTGCTGATCGGCACGACCGGAGACCGCATCCTTGAGATCGCCGCCGGGCTGAGCCTGCTGCTGGTTTTTACCGGCCTCTATATGTGGTGGCCGCGCGGCAATATCCTCTCGGCTATTGTGCCGAACCTGCGGGCACGGGGCCGGGCGCTGTGGAAATCTCTGCACGCGGTGGTCGGGTTCTGGATGTCAGGGCTGCTGGTGGTCTTCCTGATCTCGGGCCTGTCCTGGGCCGGCGTCTGGGGCGGCATGTTCGTCCAGCCGTGGAGCAGTTTCCCCGCCGAGAAATGGGACAACGTGCCCCTGTCAGACGACACTCATGCCAGCATGAACCAAGGCCACCAGAATGACGTGCCGTGGGCGCTGGAGCAAACGCCGATGCCCGCCTCGGGGTCCGAAGCCGGGATCGACGCCGTTCCGCAGGGGACACCGGTGGACATCGACGCGCTGGTGGCGTTGGGAACCACGCTGGACATGACCGGGCGCTTCCGCGTGGCCTATCCCGACGGTGAGGATGGTGTCTGGACTCTGAACCGGGACAGCATGAGCAGCGACTCGACCGATCCGGTGAATGACCGGACCGTTCATGTGGACCAGTACACCGGCAGGATTCTGGCGGATGTGCGGTATCAGGATTACTCGCTGATGGGTAAATCCATGGCCGTCGGCATTCCTTTTCACATGGGCCTGATGGGCACGTGGAACTTTATCCTGAACCTGGTGTTCTGCCTGTCGGTCATCTTCGTCTGCGTCTCCGGCGTAGTGATGTGGGTCAAGCGGCGGCCGCAGCGCGCAGGGCGTCTGGCCGCACCGCCGATGCCTGCGGAACTGCCGCTGTGGAAAGGGGCTGTGCTGATCGGTCTGTTCACCGCGATGGCCTTCCCTCTGGTCGGTCTGACCCTGCTGGCGGTGCTGTCGATTGACCTGCTGCTGGTAAGCAACATCCCGGCGATGAAACGCGCCATGAGTTGATTAAGCCGGGGCCGCACCGCGCTGGTGCGGCCCAATCCGACCATTCCGGCCTTGGCACCACCCCTGAAAGGCCCTAACACGGAAGGCCAGAGGGACAATCAGCCATGAAGACACGAGATATGAACCGGGACTGGATCGCCACCGCCGCCACTTTGAACAGCGCTTTACCGTACCTACAGCGTTATGACGGGGCGATTGTCGTCATCAAGCTGGGTGGCCATGCCATGGGCAGCGACGAAGCGATGGAAAGCTTTGCCCGCGACGTCGTGCTGATGCGACAGGTCGGCGTGAATCCGGTGATCGTGCATGGCGGCGGTCCGATGATCAACGCGATGCTGGATCAACTGGATATCCAGTCCGAGTTTGTGAACGGCAAGCGCGTAACCGACAAAGCCACCGTCGAAGTGGTCGAGATGGTTCTGTCCGGCCTCGTGAACAAGCGTATCGTGCAGGCAATCAACGGACAGGGCGGATCAGCCGTGGGCCTGTCGGGTAAGGATGCGAACCTGATGGTCTGCGATCAGGCCGATCCTGCGCTGGGGTTTGTTGGCTCTCCGTCCAAGATGAACCCGAAGATTCTGCATGACTTGTTCTCGCATGATGTGATCCCCGTGATCGCGCCTTTGGGTGCGGGCAAGAACGGTGAAACCTTCAACATCAATGGCGATACGGCCGCCGGGGCCATCGCATCCGCGCTCAAGGCCGATCGGCTGCTGCTGCTGACCGATGTGTCGGGCGTCAAGAACGCTGCCGGAGAGGTAGTGACCGAATTGAAAGCGGGTCAGATCCGCGAAATGACGATGGACGGCACGATTGCAGGTGGGATGATCCCCAAGACCGAAACCGCGCTGGACGCGCTGCACAGCGGCGTGCGCGCGGTGGTCATTCTGGACGGTCGCGCGCCTAATGCCGTCTTGCTGGAACTGTTTACCGAGCACGGTGCAGGCTCACTGATCCGCCCCGATTGACGCAAACCGCGGAGGAGAGATGACCGGACATCCCCCACCCTCCTCTTACGCGGCAGCAATCAGCTACGGCTGGGTCATGCGCGCTGCGTATCAAGCGGGCCTGATCGTCATGGGCGCGACGCATCCACGAGACAGTGGCGCCAAGGGGCTGGATGGGGGAACTCTGGTGCTTTTGGGCGCAGGTTCAGCTTTCTGGCCCGTCCTGAAGGCTTCTCCGGAATGGAATGGCCGGGACCCGGTGGACCGCTGGTCCAGCCGCGTCATAGGACAGATGGCACAAGATCTGGGTGCACAGGCACATTTTCCGTTTGGCGGACCACCCTATGCACCATTCATCGACTGGGCGCTGAAATCCGGTCGCACCTTCAGCAGCCCGGTGGGCGCTTTAGTACATGATACCGTGGGTATGATGATCTCATACCGCGGGGCACTGCATTTCGGACGGGAATTCGATATCCCTGAAGGCAGCGATACGTCGCCCTGCACAGACTGCCCTGCCCCCTGCACCGTAACCTGCCCGGTGGGTGCGTTGAACAGCCAAAGCTTCTATGATGTCGACGCCTGCCACGGTCATCTGTCCACTGCAGAGGGGCAAACCTGCATGACCGGCGGCTGCCTTGCGCGACTATCCTGCCCGCTCAGCGCTGGTGCAGGGCGCGACCCCAAACAATCCGCCCACCACATGAGAGCGTTTCACCCATCATGACCCGTACCTTGATCCTGACCCGCCATGCGAAATCCAGTTGGAGTGACCTGGGCCTCAGCGATCACGACCGCCCGCTGAACAAGCGCGGGCGCAAATCGGCCCCGGCCATCGCCGGGTGGCTATGTCAAAACGGCTGGCTACCGGATGAGGTGCTGAGTTCGACCTCAACCCGCACCCGCGAGACATGGGATCGGATGGGGTTACGGGCCGACAAGGTCTGTTTCCACCGCACGCTCTATCATGCGGCGCCCGAGGACATTCTGATCGAGCTGTCAGGCGCCACCGAGCCCACGGTGCTGATGCTGGGCCATAACCCCGGCATAGCCGCCTTTGCCACCCGCATTGTCCGGCAAGCCCCCGAGCACGCACGGTTCTACGACTACCCGACCTGCGCCACGACCGTGATCCGCTTCGACATCGACGACTGGGCACATGTTCAGTGGCATAGCGGCACCGTGCAGGGGTTCACCATTCCGCGCGATCTTCTGGAATGAAAAAAGGCGGGGCAAAACCCCGCCTTTTCAATCGTTTCGTGAGGCTTAGTGCCCCAGAATCTGGCTGAGGAACAGCTTGGTCCGCTCGCTCTGCGGATTGTTGAAGAACTCTTCCGGTTCGTTCTGTTCCACGATCTGACCGGCATCCATAAAGATCACGCGGTTGGCGACCTGACGGGCAAAGCCCATCTCGTGCGTGACGCACAACATGGTCATGCCTTCCTCGGCCAGTTCGATCATGGTGTCGAGCACCTCTTTGATCATCTCGGGGTCCAGCGCTGATGTCGGTTCATCGAACAACATGATCCGCGGCATCATGCAGAGCGAGCGGGCAATCGCCACACGCTGCTGCTGACCACCCGAAAGCTGGCCGGGGTACTTATCGGCCTGCTCGGGGATTTTCACCTTTTCCAGGAAATGCATCGCGCGTTCTTCCGCCTCTTTCTTGGGCGTCTTGCGCACCCAGATCGGGGCCAGCGTGCAGTTCTCCAGAATGGTCAGGTGCGGGAACAGGTTGAAGTGCTGGAACACCATGCCAACCTCGGACCGGATCTTGTCGATGTTTTTCAGGTCATTCGACAGCTCGGTCCCGTCCACGATGATCGTGCCTTGCTGGTGTTCCTCCAGCGCGTTCAGGCAGCGGATCAGGGTGGACTTGCCCGATCCCGACGGCCCCGCGATCACGATCCGCTCGCCTTGATTGACGGTCAGATTGATGTCGCGCAACACGTGGAAGGACCCGTACCACTTGTTCATGTTGGTGATTTCGATGGCGACCTCGTCGCTCACCTGCATCTTCGAGCGGTCGATTTCGCGTTCAATTGCAAGTTCAGACATGAGTTGAACTCCTTAACGGTGGCCAGTCTGAAGCTTGCGCTCCAGATACATGGAATAACGGGACATGGAGAAGCAGACGACGAAGAACAGAACGCCGATAAAGGCAAACAGTTCCCAGTAGACGCCGTTCCAGGCGGTATCGGCGCGGATGCCGTTGGTCAGGCCGATCACGTCGAACAGACCGATGATCGAGACCAAGGTGGTATCCTTGAAAATGCCGATAAAGGTGCTCACGATGCCCGGGATCGAGATTTTCAGAGCCTGCGGCATGATGATCAGCCGCTGCGCCTGCCAGTAGTTCAGGCCAAGACTGTCGGCCCCTTCGTACTGACCGCGCGGTAGAGCCGCCAGACCACCCCTTATCACCTCGGCCATATAGGCGGCCGAGAAAAGGGTCATCATGATCATCACTCGAAGGATGATGTCAAAATTGGTCCCCGGCGGCAGGAACAGGTTCAACAGCAGCGAGGCCACGAACAGCAGAGTGATCAGCGGCACGCCCCGAATGAACTCGATAAAGCCAACGCAGAGATATTTGACGATCAGCAGATCGGACTGACGGCCCAGCGCCAGCAAGATACCGATGGGTAGCGAGACACCGATGGCCACAACCCCCAACAGGATCGCCAGCATGAAACCACCGAAGTCGCGGCTTTCAACCGTGGCAATACCAATTGGAATCACCGAGTTGATTGCTCCGGCAACGGCGCCAGCTGCAAACAACCACCAGAGAATGGGCAGCACGGCTGCAAGGATGAGGGCTGTCAGAGACCCTGCCATCGGTAGCACAACCTTGTAGGCGAGATATCCAATTGCAAATCCCGCGGCGACCATCAACGGTCCCCAGATGCTACCGCCCCACATCAGCCAAGGCAGCAGGAACGGGTAAGCCGCAGTCACGAAAAGCAGTTTGCGCGGTACGTTGGTGAACAACACCGGTGCAATCGCGACAATCAACAGGATGAAGGTCAGGTTCGGCCGAAAATAGGCAGGCCAGCCGCCGGATTCGGGCGGGTTAGACCACGTTGCGTCCGGATGCGCCGGATAAGGCGGATAAAAACCGTACAGCAATTGCAACCACCGGTCTTTGATAACGCCCCAGCAGGCATGACCATGAGTATCGCCCCATGTCGCCATCATGATCTCACGGCATTCCGACAGGGAATTGGCGTTCCAAACAGATTCGAACGTCCAACTCAGGATGTTGGAGAGCACATAGTAGATGAAGAACAGCGAGATGATGGTCAGGATGGCGTTCAGCCAGCTTGAGAACAGGTTATGCCTGATCCAGCCCAGCGCCCCCACCTCGGATGCGGGTGGGGCCTTTTCCGGCAACATTTCCGTGCGGACAAATGAAACATCACTCATATTACCGCTCCACCAGTTTGACACGGTTGTTATACCAGTTCATCACCGCCGAAATGCTCAGCGAGATGGTAAGATAAACCAGCATCAGTAGCAGAACGCATTCCAGCTCACGACCGGTCTGGTTCATGGTGATGCCGCCAAGGGTGCCGGTGATATCCATATACCCAACCGCAATCGCCAGTGACGAGTTCTTGGTCAGGTTCAGATAGTTCGAGATCATCGGCGGTATGATCACACGCAGCGCCTGCGGCAGGATCACAAGGCGCATGGTCCGGCCCGGGCGCAGACCCAGTGCAGATGCGGCCTCGGTCTGGCCCTTCGAGATGGCCAGAATACCGGCGCGTACGATCTCGGCGATGAACGCCGCCGTGTACAGCGACAGGGCCAGCCACAGGGCAATCAGCGAATTCCGCAGATGGGTGCCGCCGGTGAAGTTAAAGCCCTTCAATTCGGGATAGCCCAGGTGAAAGCCCAGCGCGGTCAGCAGGATGGCGGAAGGGACGATTAGCAGGCCGAGTTGGATGTGCCAGATCTTCGGACGATCACCGGTCTTTTCCTGCGTGGCATTGGCCCAGGCCGACACTTTGCGCATGGCAAAGATGCTGCCACCAAGCACGATCAGGAACGCGATCAGGTCCAACGAGACGTCAAAACGCAGGCTTGATGTCCCGAACAGGTGGATGTCGCCCAGGCTGCGCGAGAACAGAAACTCGGGGATGTAGACCCCGCGGTTGGTCACAGCAACAGTGCCGAATAGATCCATCGTGGCTTCTGGATTTTCACCCCGGAATGCGCGCGGCGCAGGCAGGCTTTCAATCAGGATCGCCATAGCGAACACGATCCAAAGCAGGACCGGAACGTTGCGGAACATTTCGACATAAACCGTCATGATCCGCGCGATCAGCCAGTTATTCGACAGACGCAGAACACCAACCATGACACCGATGATTGTTGCCGTAATACAGCCCAGAACTGCAACAACCAGCGTGTTTAGCAGGCCTATGAACGCCGCACGCAGATGGGTATCGCGCGAGTCGTATTCCAGCAGACGTTGGTTAATGTCATAGCTTGCCGGTTCAGCAAAAAAGTCGAACCCGACAGTTCTGCCCAGCGTTTCGAGGTTCTGAATTGTGTTGTTAATGATCCAGGCTGCCAGAAGCATGAAACCGATCAATGCAATAACCTGAATGGTCGCAGATCGATACCGCGTATCGTAAAGGAGCATGGACAGCCGGAAGTGCTCCTTCGGCGGGTCAGTGAGTGTCGTCATGACCTATGTATTTCCCCGTGCATCCCGGTTTTTCATTGGCAGAGTTGATCTCTGCTCAGAACGTTCCGGGCGTGTTTCTTATTGATTGAAAAAGGGCGCAGGTTGCCCCGCGCCCTTTTCCGTGGATTTTAACGGAACGGCGGTGCGTACATCAGACCGCCATCGGTCCATTGTGCGTTCAGGCCGCGTGCCAGACCGATCGGGGTTTCCTCACCGATGTTCTTGGCAAACACTTCGCCATAGTTGCCGCCGACTTTGATCGCGCGCTGCGCCCAATTCGCGTCCAGACCCAGCATCTCACCCAAGGTGCCTTCGCTGCCCAGCAGACGGTTCACTTCGGGATTGTCGGTGCCAGCAGCCATCTCGTCGATGTTGGCCGAGGTCACGCCCAGCTCTTCTGCTGCGATCAGCGCGTTCAGGGTCCAACGGACCACATCGCCCCACTCGTGATCGCCATGACGGACCAGCGGGCCCAGCGGCTCTTTCGAGATGATTTCAGGCAGGATCACGTGATCACCCGCGTTTTCAAAGGTGGCGCGGGTTGCAGCCAGGCCCGATGCGTCGGTGGTATAGACGTCACAGGCACCAGCCAGATACTGCTGTTGCGCTTCAGCGTTGGTTTCGATCGGAACCGGCTCGTAGCTCATGTTGTTGATGCGGAAGAAATCCGCCAGGTTAAGCTCGGTCGTGGTGCCGGTCTGGATGCAAACGGTTGCGCCGTCCAGTTCCTTGGCCGAGCTGACACCCAGAGCCTTGGGAACCATGAAGCCTTGGCCGTCATAGTAGTTGATGCCCACGAATTCGAACTTCAGATCGACGTCGCGGCTGAAGGTCCAGGTGGTGTTACGGGCCAGCATGTCGATCTCGCCCGAAGCCAGCGCGGTGAAACGGGTTTTCCCGGTGGTCGGGATGAATTCGACGGCGGACGGATCGTCCAGAACGGCGGCTGCTACTGCGCGGCACACAGCCACGTCGAAGCCCTGCCACTCACCGTTGGCATCCGGGCTGGCAAAACCGGGAACACCGGTCGCCACGCCGCAGTTCAGCTTGCCGCGTGCCTTAACATCATCGGCAGTCCCCGCTGCCGCTACACCAGCAGCCAGGCCGGCGATTGTTGCCACGCCCAAGAATACGGATTTTTTCATTTTTACCTCTTCCTGATTGTCCGCCCCGTTCAAAGGGCGGTTCTGTCCGGCACCTCTGGCACCAGAAAGGTTTCCCAAAGGTGTCTCCCCTTTAGTGAACATGAGTTTGGGCGCATTCATAAACAAACGTCAAGGGTTGGATCAGGGAAAACGATGGGTCAATCCAGAGATGGCTCGCCCAACGTTCGAAAATCAGGCCCTGAGGGCTCAAACCGAGAGGTCAAAGAACCGTTTGGCGTGCAAAAAGGCTGCTTTCTTGGTTTCAGAAACCGCGTGAGCCTCGTCATCATGGCCCCATTGTTCGATCTGCCACATCTCGTCCAGTCGTGAAATCTGCCAGATTTCTTCCGCACCTGCTCGGTTTTGCGCCGCGGCAAATCCTAGGATGAGAGAGCCTGAAAGGCTAACCAGATCGTGGAAGGCGGCCAGTTGGAAGTCGTTTAATCCGTGGACACGTTCCCTGAGGGTGGACAGCGCCGCCTGCGGCTGCGGTTGGTGTAACACACCGGCCACAGGCAACAACCGCGCCGACAGCATTTCAGCCGCCCAATCCAGCAACGGGTCCCATTGTTCGGCCTGGCGCTGCTGTAACTCTTGCGGGTGAACCGCGCGATAGCACAGCAGGTCCGAATCGCCGTAATCGGCCAGCATATCTGCAACCTCGGCGTGTTGATGATGGACCTTGTCGATGGCGGCATTTGCCGATCGGGTGAAGGGCATCAACGTCGGGTCGATCACATTTTCCTGCGCTTCCCATTCTGCGGCGACCTCGTCGGCCATGGCGCGGGTCGGCAGGACCAAAGCCGCTTTGGCCGGGGTTTTCACACGGCGACCGTCCAGTTCGACGGTATAGCCACCTTCGGTTTCCACCACCGCGCTCTCGGTCCAAAATCGCTTGGGTTTCCAGTCGCTCATGTTGTCAGATCCAGATGTCGTCCAGCGCGCGGGGCAACTGGTCAAAGGTTTCAATAATGCAGGTCGCGCTGTCCAGAACGGATCGGTCATGATAGCCCCAGGTCACGCCAATGCCCGCCACTCCGGCGGCACGGGCCATGTCCATATCGAACTTCGTATCGCCGATCATGACCGTATTGGCCGCCTCCACCCCGGTTTCGCTGCGCGCCGTGTCGATCATTGACGGGTGCGGCTTGGACGGGTGGTGATCCGCCACCTGCCGGGTGACGAAGTAACGTTCCAGGCCGTTCGCCTCGATCAGTGCATCCAGACCGCGCTGAGATTTTCCAGTGGCCACGCCCAGCAGAACCTCGGGCACCTCGTGCAGGGCTTCGATGGCATCGCGCGCACCCGGATACAGCGGAGAGCTTGCCGCCCCCTGCTCCAAACGTTGCGCGTGATAGGCTTCCTTGTAGCCCTCGACCAGACGGTGCTGCAGGTTGTCGGGATGCTCGGGTGCCAGCTGCGCCATGGCATTGGGCAGAGACAGCCCCACGATCGACAGGATAGCCTCACGCTCCGGCACAGGCAGGGATTGGGCCTCGAAACAGGCGGTCATTGCCGAAACGATGCTGCTCTGGCTGTCGACCAGCGTGCCGTCGACATCGAATAGCACCAGACGCAGCGGTGCGCTCATTGCAGTTCCTCGAATGGGTCATCTGCGGCCAGATCCTCGGTCCAACCGAACGTGTCCCAGCTGTGTTTCATGTGATCGGGCAGCGGCGCGGTGACGGTGATGGTCTTGCGCGTCACCGGATGCTGGAACGTCGCTTGCCGAGCGTGCAGGTGCAGCTTTTTGCTGATGATCCCGCCCAGTTGTGCACCCCAACCATCGCCAAGATTTTCCTGACCCGAGCCGCCGTACTTGCCGTCGCCGATGATCGGATGCCCTATGGCCGCCATATGCGCCCTCAACTGGTGGGTACGCCCGGTGATCGGCTCCATCGCCACCCACGCGGCGCGCCCGGCCACACGGTAGAGGGTCGCGTAAAGAGTATGCGCGCGTTTCGCGCCCGGATTGTCGTCGATCTCGTTCAGGTGGACAGCGATCATCTTTTCGCCCTCACCGTGCTTACCGTGGCCTGCGGCCTTGACCAAACCAGTCTTGATCTCGCCCAAATAAGGCGTCGGCACACCTGCAACCAGCGCCCAATAGATCTTGCGGGTGTCTCGGTGGCGGAACGCGGCGGTCAATCCCTTCGCAGCCTCGCGCGTGCGGGCCAGTAGCAAAACGCCTGAAGTGTCTTTGTCCAGCCGGTGCACAAGACGGGGGTTCTCGTCATAGCCAAAGCGCAGTACCTCGGACAGGCTGTCCACGTGGCGGGTCTGGCCGCTGCCACCCTGTACGGGCAAACCGTGCGGCTTGTTCAGCGCCAGCACGTGATCGTCACGGTAGATCACGCAGGATTGGATCATCTTGGCATCGGCGTCCGAAATGCGCCGCTTGACCTCAACAGGCTTGTGATCGGCATCCGGCAGAGGCGGCACGCGCACGACCTGCCCGACTTCAAGCCGGGTCGAGGCCTTAACACGACCCCCTTCGACGCGCAGTTCACCCTTACGGCACATCTTTTCGATGCGGCCCTGACTGACATGCGGAAACAGCCGGCGCAGCCAGCGGTCGATCCGCTGGTCGCCGTCACCCTCTGCCACGGTGATCATTTGTACGCCGCTCATACCGATATCCCCTTCACGCGGCGGTTCCGCGCGGATTGTGTGCCCATAGGTGCCTTAGAAAACATGCGCGTCTGTGGCGTGCCGCACCGCAAGAGTCAAGCCAGCGCTAGGGCCTGTTCCGTTGCGCCCGCAGTTTCGCGAAATAATCCAGCCGCTTTTTGAGTTCCCGCTCGAACCCGCGTTCAACCGGTTGATACAGCTCGGGCCGTTCCATCCCATCCGGGAAGTAGTTCTGCCCCGAAAACCCATCCTCGGCGTCATGGTCATAGGCATAGCCCGCACCATAGCCCTGATCCTTCATCAGCGAGGTCGGGGCGTTCAGGATATGTTTGGGCGGCGGTTCGCTGCCCGATTGCTTGGCCAACCGCATCGCCGCTTTGTATCCCACATATGCCCCGTTCGATTTTGGAGCCAGCGCCAGATAGACCAGCGCCTGCGCCAGGGCCAATTCGCCCTCGGGCGAACCCAGGCGTTCATAGGTTTGCCAGGACTGAAGGCAGATCGCCTGCGCCTGCGGGTCGGCCAGACCGATATCTTCGACCGCCATCCGCGTAATCCGCCGCGCCAGATAGCGCGGGTCCTCGCCCCCCGTCAGCATCCGCGCAAACCAGTAAAGCGCTGCGTCCGGATCAGACCCGCGCACCGATTTATGTAGGGCCGAGATCAGGTTGTAGTGCTCATCGCCCGACTTGTCGTATTTAGCCGCCCTGCGCATAAGCCGTGTCGACAGCGCATCAGGGTCGAGCGGAGAATCGACCTTCCAAGCTGCGATTTGTTCGATCAGGTTCAACAGCGCCCGGCCATCGCCGTCGGCCATCTCTTGCAACGCCTCGCGCGCCGGGCCGGTCAGAGGCAACGCGCGATCCAGCTCCTTCTCGGCCCGTTGGGTCAGGCGTTCCAGATCGACAAGGCTAAGGCGCTCGAGAACCAGGACCTGCGCCCGGCTGAGCACAGCGGCGTTCAGTTCAAAAGATGGGTTCTCGGTCGTGGCACCGACCAGCAAGATAGTCCCGTCCTCCATATGCGGAAGGAACCCGTCTTGCTGGGCTTTGTTGAACCGGTGAATCTCGTCCACGAACAACAGCGTGCCCTGCCCGTTCTGGCGGCGAATTTTCGCAGCCTCGAACACCTTTTTCAGGTCCGGCACACCGGTGAAAATCGCGCTGATCTGAACGAAGTGCAGATCGGTTTCCTGCGCCAGAAGCCGCGCGATGGTTGTCTTGCCAACGCCCGGAGGCCCCCAGAACACCAGACTGGACAAGCTGCCCGAGGCGAGCATGACCCCCAAAGGCGCGTCCGGCCCCAGTACCTGTTCCTGCCCGATCACCTCAGCCAAACTCTGCGGGCGCAGACGGTCGGCCAGCGGGCGATGCGCGGGTGGCGCGGGCTGGGCAGCCCCGGTATCGAACAGATCACTCACGCGATCACAACCGGAACCGCAGAGAGACCGAACGCCCCCCTCTGAGAAGGTCCAGATTAAACCGTCGACCCGGATCAGTCAGCGCATCCACCACGTCGCCGGGAGTTTCTATCTGCGTGCCATTGATACTGTTGATCACATCGCCTTTACGCATCCCGGACCGACCACCGTAAGGGCCAGCATCCACCACGACCACTCCGGTCTGAGACAGCAGCAAACCCATATTGGCAATTACCGCTGGGTTGATGCGTGAAACTTTCAGCCCCGGCATCACAGTCTGATCGTCCAGTGTTGTTTCCTCGGCCGCAGGGGTTTCAGGCGCTTTGATCAACGCAATTTCCAACTCGGCCTGCTCGTTCCCGCGCAGGAGGGTCACCATTGACGTGCCACCAACCCCAGCCACCGACATGCGGAACTTCATTTCGGCCGGAGAATTCACCTCATCCCCATCCACGTGGGTGACCACATCCCCTACGCGCAGACCCGCCTCGGCAAGTGGGCTCAGCGGGTGCAGGTCGGAAATCACCACACCCAGTGGGATTACCAACCCCAGAGACTCGGCGATGTCCGCGCTCATGTGCTGACCGGCCATTCCGGCCCACGGGCTGATGAAACTTTCATTGCCGTCTTGCGCCTGACGCAGGAATTCCGCCACCAGATTGGCCGGAATGGCAAATCCGATGCCGTTGGACCCGCCCGAGCGGGTCAGAATTGCCGTATTGATCCCGATCAGGTCACCATTCACATCAATCAGCGCGCCGCCTGAATTGCCCGGATTGATCGCCGCATCGGTCTGAATGAAATAGCCCCGCGCGTTCCCCGTGGCCGCACCTGTCCGCGCCAGCCCCGAGATGATGCCCGACGACACCGTCTGCCCCACACCGAACGGGTTACCGATGGCCAGTGCCAGTTCTCCCACCTCGACATGGTCGGAATCACGCATCTGCAGGTACGGCAGGCCCTTGGCCTCTTCCAGCCGCAGGATGGCGATGTCGCTTTCCTTATCCCCCAGAACCACCTGCGCCGAGAATTCGCGCCGATCTGTGGTTACCACCCGAATTTCAGTGGCCGTGCCAACCACGTGATAATTCGAAACCATGTAGCCATCTTCCGACAGGATCACACCCGACCCAAGCGAGTTCTGTACCCGTGCGCGGGGCTCGTTGAACCCACGGCCAAAGAAATCCTGAAAGAACGGGTCCGAAAAGAACGGGTTCGCCCGCCCCTGCCGTACGATCTTTGCATAGATGTTCACAACGGCCGGAGAAGCCTGCTTGACCACTGGCGCAAATCCCAAAGAGATCTCAGCCTGAGTTTGAGGCACTCGGGTTTCAGCCGTGGCAACTGAAGCACAAGCAAATGAAAGAGCGATTAGTGTCGCGCGGAACATAAAGACCTCAACGTGCAGAGTTGTGTTGGATATGCGTCCGCGAGAAACGTAATGCAAGCGTCCGGTGGCCTTGCAGCGGACCGCTAAGTGCGATCATTTCGCCCGTAACTTGCGTACGGCACCTGACGAACACCACTAGTGGCTAACCGACATCAACCTTAACTGCCGACTACTCTACCGGAGACCAGTCCGCACCGGGGTCGTATGTCGTGATTTCAGCCGAACGTTCCAGTGTCTCGGGGCCAAAATCTGCCTCGTAGACAATTCCGTTCTCGCCCACCAGAAACGAGTGGATGCCTGTCTCACCATAGTCCGATGGCACCGCCAGAAGCGCATGCCCCGCGACGAAATGGTCACCGACGAAATAGGAATAGGCACCACCCGGAGCGTTCGGACCCTGCGCCTGCAGGATCGTGTAATAGTATCCCAGGAACGGTTCAGCCTCATAATCAGCCTCACCGTCGCTCCACCCGGTAGCCGCGGCGCGGGCCAGCGCTGCGCCGACAAAGCTGTCTTCGTCCGGCCAGAACAACCCGTTTCGTTCCTCAGGATCGGCGATAATCGTCTGCGCGAATTCCATGACGCCATCGCCGTTGTGATCAACCAGTCGGAATGCCGCCTGAAGATCGACATAGGCCTCAAGCAGTTCGATCACTTCCAACTCATTCAAACCGATCTCACGGGCAGAAAGCTCCTCGATCCCGGCTTCAAGATCGAATTGCCAGCCGTCTTCCCCACGTAGAATTGGAATCGGGAAGGGCCAGGCGTCCTCACCCAACAGAAGAACGACCCCGTCATCCTCGGGCTGAAAGCGGTATCCCTCGGCGTACATGCCAAGAACTTCCTGCCGTCTTTCCTGATCTTCTGCCGGATCGCCTGTGCCAATCAGGTCTTCGGCTTCCGGCCCGAAAATCTCCAGTAACTTGCTTTGATCATCAGCCTTTAGCGCTTCGACAAAAGCGTCCAGAGCAGTTTGCGGAGTGTCAAAACTGGCACCGTCGGACAGCGCCGGACCCGCTGACAAGGCGATTAGGGCAAAAGAAATAACTGATCTACGCATCTTACCGTCTCCGCTTGCCTTTGGCGGCGTGTCCACGTTTGGAGGCTTTATGGGTTCTGCTGCCTGACGCTTTTTTCTTCATCGCCTTACCCTTGGACGCAGAGGGTTTGCGCTGAGCCGCCGCCTTCTTTGTCTGAGGTTTCTTGGCGGCCTGCGGTTTCTTTTTAACTGGCTTTTTTGCTGCATCGGGCCGTTGCTTGGTGCGGTCAATAGCCTGCTTTTTGGCGGCCGCCTTGTCCCGATCCACGTTGCCCCGGTTCACCTGAGGCAGGTCCTTCTTGCCACCACGGTTAGCCAGAGCACTGCCTGCGACAGCCCCAGCGCCCGCACCAGCCGCGACTGCCTCCGCCCGGTCCCGGCTGATGTCAGCCGCACCGGATTCACGGCTCAATTTGGCCCGCAGTTCGTCCGTGCGACCTTCGGGACGGTTCACAGGCAGGTCGCCGCGCCCTCCTTCAGGTCGTTTGTGATCCGCAATTTTATCCCGCGCCTCCTGCTGACGCTCAGGATCGGGTTTCCAGCCAATTTCCGTCCGGTCGCCGAGATCAATGTCCCTGTCGATGTCTATGTTGCGGTCGACATCAATGTCGATATCGGGGTTCCTAACGATGGGTTGACCGTTCCAGCCACCGCAGTTCCGACAGCCCCAGTAGTCGTACCAGTCGTCATCATCATCAAATATTTCGTCGATCAATGCCACGGTGCCAAAAGTCAGCAGCGCCGCACCAACCACGTCTCCGGTCGACGGGCCGGTATAGACAGTCTCTGGGTTATATTGCGGGACGTAAACCGTTTCAGGCTGCGTAGGCGTAATAACAACCGTTTCGTCATCAGACACTTCGACGGTTTGCTCAGGACCTGAAACCAGCGCACCACTATCGATGGCCTGATCTCGCATCACCTGAACTGCGTCCATCACATCATCGGATTGGGCCAGCATCGCCGTGCCCATGGTTTCGGTCCAATCGATATGGGTGGCCATCTGACCAACTACTTCGGGAAATGCCGTCGCCAAGACACTGACGGAAGGGTCCCAGCCCATTGCCTCAATTTCTGGTTCAAGCTCGGCAGGATCGCGATCGGCATTGTCCAGCAAATAGCGCTCGGCCTTTACAATCTCCAAGGGCTGCGTGGCCGCGACAAAGATCTGTATAAGCAACGTGTCGGGGTAAAGAGCCACCGGCGCGACCAGTGTTTGCAGTTCTGCGTCTGTTAACAGATCGGATGAAGTTGCCGAGGCGTCTTCTGTTGCGGCGGCATCTTCAGATGCATCTTGCGCAAACAAGGCCGTGGATGCGCCAATACCGAGCGCAAACAGTATATATCTAAACATATTGCGATCCTTCAATTTCTGAAAGGATCACCGATGTTTCCGATTCTGGCAACCGAACAGCAAAAGCGCCAGTTTCTCACAAAAAACCCCCGCGTCTGGGACGCGGGGGCCGAAAACCAGAAAGCCGGGCTTTCTTATTCTTCTGCTGCCTCTTCGGCGGCAACGCGGGCTTTGTCGGCCGCGCCTTTGGCGTCGACGTCACGATCAACGAATTCGATGATCGCCATCGGTGCCATGTCACCATAGCGGAAGCCAGCTTTCAGGATGCGGACATAACCGCCCTGACGCTCGGCGTAGCGGGGACCCAGGACTTCGAACAGCTTTGAGACGTCTTTGTCTTCTTTCAGCTGTGCTGCGGCCTGACGACGGGCGTGCAGGTCGCCGCGCTTGCCCAGAGTGACCAGCTTTTCGATGATCGGGCGCAGTTCTTTTGCCTTGGGCAGAGTTGTTTTGATTTGCTCATGCTCGATGAGCGAGCCAGCCATGTTCGCAAACAGCGCCTTGCGGTGCTCATGTGTACGGTTCAGGCGGCGGTAACCACGTGCGTGACGCATTTTCTAGTTCCTTCTTTCGCGTTTTGCTTTGTCTGGCCGGCGATGCGTGTCACCGGCTCTCCTTGGGGCGGAAGTGCCCATACAGTCCCCGGAAGCCCGGGCATTGGGGAAGACGCGCTTAGAACGCGTCTTCGAATTTCTTCGCCAGATCTTCGATGTTGTCGGGCGGCCAGTCCTCGACATCCATGCCGAGGTGCAGACCCATGCCGGACAGCACTTCTTTGATCTCGTTCAGCGACTTGCGGCCGAAGTTGGGAGTGCGCAGCATCTCGGCTTCGGTTTTCTGGATCAGATCGCCGATATAAACGATGTTGTCGTTTTTCAGGCAGTTTGCCGAACGGACCGACAGTTCCAGCTCGTCCACTTTCTTCAACAGCAGCGGGTTGAACTCCAGACCATCGTCTTCGTCCTGGCGGCCAGCCGATTCCGGCTCGTCGAAGTTGACGAAGATCGACAGTTGGTCCTGCAGGATACGAGCAGCAAAGGCCAGCGCGTCTTCCGGCGTGATCGAACCGTCGGTTTCGATCTTCAGGGTCAGCTTGTCATAGTCCAGAACCTGACCTTCACGTGTCGGCTGAACGTCATAGGCGACCTTTTTGACCGGCGAATAGATCGCGTCGATCGGGATCAGGCCGATGGGGGCGTCTTCCGGCTTGTTCTTCTCAGCCGAGACATAGCCCTTGCCGGTGTTGACGGTCAGTTCCATGAACAGGTCGGCGCCATCGTCCAGGTGGCAAATGACATGATCGCGGTTCAGAACCTCGATGCCGGCGCTTTCGCTGATGTCACCCGCGGTGACAACTGCGGGGCCTTTGGCATTGATCGACAGGCGCTTGGGGCCTTCGACTTCCATACGCAGGGCAACCTGCTTGAGGTTCAGGATGATGTCGGTGACGTCTTCACGCACGCCCGCGACCGAGGAGAACTCGTGCAGGACGTTGTCGATCTGGACGCTGGTGATGGCCGCACCTTGCAGCGAGCTCATCAGAACGCGGCGCAGGGCGTTGCCCAGGGTCAGACCGAAGCCACGCTCCAGCGGTTCAGCAACCAGGGTTGCCTGACGCGCAGGATCGTTGCCCGGCTTACCTTCCAGCTGGGTCGGCTTGATCAATTCTGCCCAATTCTTATGGATCATGTAATCCCTCCATTCCTGTCCGCGCCCCATGACCAACAAGGTGCAGACGCCCGAGGTTCAAAATGACGTGCTGGGGCCGTGCAAAAACACAGCCCCAGCTCAATTCTAAATCGCTTAGACGCGGCGGCGCTTCGGCGGGCGGCAGCCGTTATGAGCGATCGGAGTCACGTCGCGGATCGACGTGATGTTGAAGCCCACTGCGGCCAGCGCGCGCAGAGCCGATTCACGACCCGAACCGGGGCCCTGAACTTCGACTTCCAGCGTCTTGACGCCATGTTCCTGCGCCTTCTTGCCTGCGTCTTCTGCAGCCATCTGAGCGGCGTAGGGGGTCGATTTCCGCGATCCTTTGAAGCCCATGGTACCGGCAGACGACCACGAGATGGCGTTGCCCTGTACGTCCGAGATCAGGATCTTGGTGTTGTTGAAGGTCGAGTTCACATGGGCAACGCCCGATGCGATGTTCTTACGCTCTTTGCGCTTAACGCGAGTCTTATCACGTGCCATCAGTCAGACCCTCCCTTATTTCTTCTTACCAGCGATGGCCTTTGCGGGGCCTTTGCGGGTACGAGCGTTGGTGTGGGTGCGCTGACCGCGAACCGGCAGGTTGCGGCGGTGACGCAGACCGCGATAGCAGCCCAGGTCCATCAGGCGCTTGACGTTCATCTGAACTTCACGACGCAGGTCACCTTCAACGGTGTAGTTGGCATCGATATGTTCACGGATGGCCAGAACTTCGGAGTCGGACAGTTCGTTGACGCGACGGGTCGCTTCAATGCCCACGGCTTCGCAGATCGCTTTAGCCGAGGTGTTGCCGATACCGGTGATATATGTGAGGGCGATAGGTACCCGCTTTGCAGTCGGGATGTTTACGCCGGCAATACGTGCCACGTGTCACTTTCCTTTTCGTTGCGGTTCCGTAGCTCCAGAACCTTTTTTCACAACGCTTTACCGTGGCAGTGTCGCCAGAGGGTTCAGCATTATTCGAGGTGGTCGGGGCAGTTGGGACGAATCTCTCCTGCGGTCTTGATTCCCTTAGGGGATGGGGGTCGATATGGGCTTTTGATGGGGCCGTCAAGCCCCAACCTGAAGTCAGTTCAGAATCGCCTCAATCGAGGCGGTGACTTCGTCGATGCTGGCCAGACCGTTGACCGGTCGCAGGTCGCCCTTGGCGTGGTAATAACCAATCAGCGGCGCGGTCTTTTTGTAGTATTCCATCAGCCGGATGCGAACGCTGTCTTCGTTGTCATCCGCCCGCACGGGCTTGCCAGCAGCGCGCGCCTCTTCGGCCCGGTTGACGATGCGCTTGACCAGCGTTTCGTCATCCACGCGCATTTCGATCACGGTGTGCAGCGACTGGCCCAGCTTGGTCAGCAAAGCCGCCAAGGCATCGGCCTGGGCCAGCGTGCGCGGGAAACCATCAAAGATAAAGCCTGCGCCCTTTTCGGTCATCAGCTTTTCTTCGATCAGGCCGATCACGATCTCATCGGTGACCAGCTTGCCTGCGTCCATGATCTCGGCAACCTTCTGGCCCATTTCGGTGCCCGAGGTCTTGGCCTCGCGCAGCATGTCGCCGGTGCTCAGCTGAACCATCCCGCGGGTTTCAACCAGATGCTGCGCCTGAGTGCCTTTGCCTGCCCCCGGGGGGCCAAGAAGAATGATGTTCATCGACGAGAGGGTCCCTTCCTGCCGCGTTTCTTACCTTTGCCGCGCAGCTGGGACTTTTCTATAAGCCCTTCGTATTGATGCGCCAGCAGGTGGCTCTGAACCTGTTGGATCGTGTCCATGGTCACAGAGACGATAATCAGAACCGAGGTGCCGCCGAAATAGAACGGAATGGCAAACTGGTTCCGCAGAATTTCAGGCAGCAGACACACCGCCGCCAGATAGGCCGCACCCAGAACCAGCACGCGGTTGACCACGTATTCCAGATACTCGGCGGTTTTCTTGCCCGGACGGATACCCGGTACAAAACCGTTCTGCTTTTTCAGGTTGTCCGCCACATCGTCCGGTTTGAACGACACGTTGAACGTGTAGAAATAGGCGAAGAACACGATCATGGCCGCGAAGAACAGCAGGTACAGCGGCTGACCGGGACCAAAGTTGGCCAGCAGCCACGACATTACCGGCCCGCTGGTGGCACCAGACGAGAAGGTCGAGATCGTCACCGGCAGCAGCAGCAGCGAGCTGGCAAAGATCGCCGGGATCACGCCCGCCGGGTTCACTTTGACCGGCAGGTGGCTGGAGCCGCCCTCATAGATCTTCATACCGGCCTGACGGCGCGGGTATTGAATATGGATCTTGCGCAGCGCGCGTTCCATGAACACCACAAAGGTAATCACGGCGATGACCATCACGATCACACCAACAATCACGGCGGGGCTGATCGCGCCCGAACGGCCCGAGGCGAAGAACTGCGCCAGCGCAGCCGGAACCTCGGCAATGATGCCGACGAAAATGATCAGAGAGATACCGTTGCCGATGCCGCGTGCGGTGATCTGCTCACCCAGCCACATCAGGAACATGGTACCGCCCACAAGCGTGATCATGGTCGACATACGGAAGAACATGCCCGGATCGGTCGCCAGATCGCCCGATTCCAACGAAACCGCCAGACCATAGGCCTGAACGGTGGCCAGCGCCACGGTGCCGAAACGGGTGTACTGGTTGATCTTCTTGCGGCCTTGCTCGCCCTCTTTCTTGAGCTGTTCGAGCGCGGGAACCATCGATGTCAGCAGCTGCACGATGATCGAGGCCGAAATATAGGGCATGATGCCGAGGGCAAAGATACCCATCCGCCCCAACGCCCCGCCGGTGAACATCGAAACCATGCCGCCGATGCCCTGCCCCGCTTGCTCCATGAACTCACGCAGCGCCTGCCCGTCAATCCCCGGCACCGGAATAAAGGTGCCCAGACGATAGACGATCAACAAACCCAGCGTGAACAGGATGCGGTTGCGCAGATCGGTGGCTTTGCCAAGGGCAGACCAGCTTGTGTTGGCTGCCATTTGTTCTGCTGCTGATACCATAAATCGGTCTCTCTTATGAAAACACCGCCCGGAACCGTTTTCCGGCTCGGACGGCGTCTTGGAAAACTCTGAGGTCTATGTAAGCGGGTCTTCGCCCGCTCACAAGCGCTTACTCTGCCGCAGCGGCTTTTGTGACCGTCAGTGAACCGCCCGCTTTCTCGACTGCCTCAACAGCAGATTTCGAAGCACCAGTGACTTCCAGGTTCACTTTGGCGCTGATTTCGCCTTTGGCCAGAACGCGGATGCCGTCCAGCTTGCGACGAACCAGACCGGATGCAACCAGTGCATCCTCGGTGATCGCAGCTTTGGCGTCCAGCTTGCCGGCATCGACGAATTTCTGGATCAGGCCCAGGTTGATTACGGCGAATTCCTTGCGGTTCGGCTTGTTGAAGCCACGCTTGGGCAGGCGCTGGTACAGCGGCATCTGGCCGCCTTCGTAGCCATTGATGGCCACACCCGAACGGGATTTCTGGCCTTTGATACCACGGCCACCCATTTTACCTTTGCCGGAACCGGGACCACGGCCAACGCGGGTGCGTTTCGGTGCGGCGCCGGGATTGTCGCGCAATTCGTTCAGTTTCATTTCGCTTCTCCTAAGCCGGATGTGACCCCCGAAGCGTGATGGGCCAAACACGGCATTTCTTGGTTTTGATTCTCGTGGACAAACGCCACCGCTGCGCATTACAGCTTTGCGCTGTGTGTTGCAAGCTTTGTCATTCGTTGCGCGTGCGTCACCAGACAAAACGCAAAGAGGCGCCGAAACGACGCCCCTTGGGTGAGTGGTGTGATCTTTGGAATTACGAGCAGTAAACGTGATCGCGCGCGATGTCCTTGATATCGCAGCGACGCACGCCGATATCGTTCAATTCGCGGTCGGTTAGTCCTTGCAACTCTGAATAGGTGCGGTTGTATTCTGCGCGCAGAGCGTATGATTCTTTCACCTTGGCGGCGAAGTCCGCGATGCGGGCGATCAGGTTGGTGCCGCCGTGCGTGGTTGTTGCTGTGTAAGCCATATCTGAATTCCTTTCCTGATCGAGGCGTATTCCCCGGTGATCTCTGTTCTGGTCCTTTTGGAGGCAGGCCTCAGATAGGCTCGCTGGATACCGCTAACAACGCAGAATTCAGTCTAGCCGCTATGCAGCTATGGAATGACTGAAACGCGCGTGATCTCAAAATTGCGTTTATTCATAGCAATCCTGCTGAGATCACCTCACAACAATGATTGTCGACAAGGTTCGCACAAAGTTAGATACGTCCAAGGGCGATGTCGCCCGAATTACTTTAAGGAGCAAAGCTTGTCAGTTCGTCCACCAGAGGCAGCGGGTCCAGATTTCCTATGCATCGGGCTTCAAAAAGCCGGAACACGAACGCTGCAGCAAATCCTGTCGCTGGATGACCGATATTGGATGCCTCTTGTCAAAGAATTCCATCATTTCGATGGAAGCGAGATCCCCAAACGCCACGAAAGACAACAAAAACTCTATGACGCGCTGCAATCTAGGGGTTTTCGCCTATCACTGCTGAACGCTCGACGTACGCGCGAAGGCCTTCGAAAAGTCGATGACCGTGATCTGAAATTTCTGAAAAAAAGTCGTAGCTATCTTGAAAACGGCTGCTGCGACGCGGATTACATCGACATGTTCTCCCTCAAACCCAAAGGGACCATTACGGGCGATATCACACCGGGCTATTCGCGGCTGGAACGCGCAGGCGTGCAACGCGTTCATTCCCTTTTACCCCACGCCAAAATTGTCCTTTTACTCCGCGATCCCATTTCACGCGCGTGGTCGGCTATTAATATGCGCCTGCGTAGAGAGACACGAGGAAACTTGATAAGAATAAGATCTCAGCAACAGGCTCGCATGGAGAAGTTGTTGAAATCGAGCAGGGGGCAGAAGATCGTCGATCAGGAAACGATAACACCTCCGCTGAATTCCCAACCTTCCGAGATCTATCGGGTTTGGCGCGATGTATACGGCGAAGATGCTATCAGAGTGTTTTCCCTGGAGGAGATTATTTCCAGCCCCAAAGGGATAAGCGACGAAATCCACGCTACCGTAACGGGCGAACAAGGCAGTGGCTCAAAATGGTCGATGGAACATCGTCTGGACAAGGACAAAAACCTTATTCCTTCGCCCAACGAAAAGGGAGGCACGGCTCAGGTCTTGCTTCAGGGAGAGATCAAAGCACGGATGATCGAAGCCTATGCAGACGAAATTCAAAAATCCGCGGCGATGTTCGGCGAACGGGCAACGGGCTGGGCTGCGAAATATGGGTTATAAAAAGGTCGACGTGGAAATCTTCTCAACAAGGTATCTTCACGTCTATCTGCGCTAAAATAACGGCTATACGCTTCTGGACACGACAAACCATCTGACACAAAAAAACGCCCCCGAGACATCGGAGGCGTTTCTTGTTCGATGGAAGTGCGCTTAGCCGCGCTCTTCGACGATCTCTACCAGATGCGGGATCTTGTTGATCATGCCGCGGACCGAAGGAGTATCCTCCAGCTCACGGGTTCTGTGCATCTTGTTCAGGCCCAGACCGATCAGGGTTGCGCGCTGTTCAGCGGGGCGGCGGATCGGGGAACCGATCTGCTTGACGACGATGGTTTTTGCCATGGTTCGCTCTCCTTACGCTTCTGCTTCAGCAGCAGCCGGTGCTTCGTCCCGCTTGGGCAGGATGTCGGCAACCTTTTTGCCACGACGTGCGGCAACCGAACGCGGGCTCTGCTCTTTCTGCAGGCCGTTGATGGTGGCGCGGATCATGTTGTACGGGTTCTGCGAGCCCAGCGACTTGGACACAACGTCCTTTACGCCCAGCATTTCGAACACGGCACGCATCGGACCACCGGCGATGATACCAGTACCTTCAGGTGCGGTGCGCATAACCACTTTACCGGCGCCGTGACGGCCTTCGATATCGTGGTGCAGAGTACGACCTTCGCGCAGTTGCACACGGATCATCTGACGCTTGGCTTGTTCAGTCGCCTTACGGATGGCTTCAGGTACTTCTTTCGCTTTACCTTTGCCAAAGCCGACGCGGCCTTTCTGATCGCCGACAACCACCAGAGCGGCGAAGCCAAAGCGCTTACCACCTTTTACGGTTTTCGACACGCGGTTGATTGCGACCAGACGATCTGCAAATTCCGGTGCTTCTTCACGGTCGCGGCCACGGCCCCGACGGTTTTCACGTTCTGCCATTTGGCATCCCTTTTCTCATGTGGCGCTTGTCGCGCCGTTTAGTTCAATCCAAGTGAGCCCCAACTGACGTCAGGGCTCCCGGATCATCGGGGCGGATCGAAACCCGCCCGCAGGTCTTAGATCTTCAGACCACCTTCACGCGCAGCGTCGGCGACAGCCTTCACTTTGCCGTGGAACAGGAAGCCACCACGATCGAAATAGGCCTCTTCGACGCCTGCCTTCTTGGCACGCTCGGCGATGGCCGCACCGACTTTCGCCGCTGCTTCGACGTTGTTCTTGCCAACAACACCCAGATCTTTTTCTAGGGTCGAGGCCGAGGCCAGGGTCACGCCACGAACGTCGTCGATCAGCTGAACGCTGATGTTCTTGTTCGAACGGTGAACCGACAAGCGTACACGGCCGGCGTTGACTTTGCGAAGTTTGTTCCGAACGCGCAGGCGGCGCTTCAGAAACAGGGTTCTTTTGCTGTTTGCCATTGTTTGCGTCCTTACTTCTTCTTGCCTTCCTTGCGGAAGATGAACTCGCCCTTATAGCGGATGCCCTTGCCTTTGTACGGCTCGGGACGGCGCCATTCGCGGATTTTGGCCGCAACTTCGCCCACCTGCTGCTGGTCGATACCTTCCACAACGATCTCGGTCTGCTTCGGCGCGGTGATGGTGACACCTTCCGGCGCAGTGAAATCAACATCGTGGCTGTAGCCCAGATTCAGCTTCAGGGTGTTGCCCTGCATCTGAGCGCGGTAACCCACACCCTGGATTTCCAGCTCTTTCTTGAAGCCCTGGGTCACACCGGTCACCAGATTGGCAACCATGGTGCGGCTCATGCCCCACTGCTGACGTGCGCGCTTGGACGTACCACGTGGATCAATTTTGACCACGTTGTCTTCGACCGACAGAGTCACATCGTCAGTTGCGGTGAAGCTGCGGGTGCCTTTCGGACCTTTGACTTCGATGGTCTGACCCGACACAGAGGCGGAAACGCCGCTGGGCAGCTCGACCGGTTTTTTACCAATACGAGACATTGCAGACCTCCTTAGAAGACGGTGCAGAGCACTTCGCCGCCAACATTGTTGGAGCGAGCGTTTGCGTCCGACATCACACCTTTCGGAGTGCTGACAATCGACACGCCCAGACCCTGACGGACCTGCGGGATGTCATTGACGCCCATGTAGACGCGACGGCCAGGCTTGGAAACCCGCTTCAGTTCGCGAATGACAGGGGTGCCTTCGTAGTATTTCAGGCTGATTTCGATGGCCGGATGACCGTTTTCACCGGTCGTCTTTTCATAGCCACGGATGTAACCTTCGTCCGCCAGCACGTCCAGAACCCAACCACGCAGCTTGGAAGCCGGGGTGGAAACGGTGGACTTGCCGCGCATTTGCGCGTTGCGGATACGGGTGAGCATATCGCCGATAGGATCATTCATATCTATGTCTCCCTTACCAGCTCGATTTCACCATGCCGGGGATCTGACCAGCAGAACCCAGCTCGCGCAGCGCGATACGGCTGACCTTCAGCTTACGGTAATAAGCGTGGGGACGACCGGTCAGCTGACAACGGTTGTGCAGACGGGTAGCCGAGCTGTTGCGCGGCAGTTTCGCCAGTTTCAGACGCGCTTTGAAGCGCTCTTCCATTGGGCGGCTCTCGTCATTCGCGATTTCTTTCAGCTCGGCACGCTTTGCGGCATATTTGGCCACCAGGCGTTCGCGCTTCTTCTCGCGTTCGATCATTGCTTTTTTAGCCATGTCTCTATCCTTCCGGCGCTTACGCGTTGAACGGCATGTTGAAAGCTTTCAACAGTGCCTTTGCTTCAGCGTCGGTTTTCGCTGTGGTGGCAATTACGATGTCCATGCCCCAGACTTCGTCAACTTTGTCGAAGTCGATCTCCGGGAACACGATGTGCTCTTTCATGCCCATGGCAAAGTTGCCCTGGCCATCGAAAGACGGCTTAACACCGCGGAAGTCACGAACGCGCGGCATCGCGATGGTGATCAGACGATCCAGGAATTCGTACATCCGGTCACCGCGCAGGGTCACTTTCGCGCCCAGCGGCATGTCTTCACGGACGCGGAAACCCGCGATCGATTTCTTCGCCTTGGTTGCAACGGCCTGTTGACCAGCAATCGCAGTCAGATCTTCGACAGCAGCTTTCGCCTTCTTCGAGTCTTTGACGGCCTCAGCACCACAACCGATGTTCAGAACGATTTTTTCCAGCTTGGGAAGCTGCATGTCGTTCTTGTAGCCGAACTCTTCTTTCAGAGCGGCACGGATGGTTTCAGCGTACTGAGCTTTCAGACGCGGGGTGTAGGTTGCGTTATCAAGCATCGATCACATCCCCTGTGGTCTTGGCGAAGCGCACTTTCTTGTCACCTTCCATGCGGAAGCCAACGCGGGTTGCTTTGCCGTTTGCGTCCAGCAGCGCCAGGTTCGACAGCTCGATCGGGTTTGCCTGAGGCAGGCGGCCACCTTGCGAGGTTTGCGACTGACGGGTGTGGCGGATGGCGATGTTGATGCCATCGACAACAGCTTTACCGGCTTTCGGGTCAACCGAGGTAATCGTTCCCTCTTTGCCCTTGTCCTTGCCGGCCAGCACGACGACCTTGTCGCCTTTGCGGAGTTTAGCAGCCATGATTACAGCACCTCCGGAGCCAGCGAGATGATTTTCATGAAGTTCTTGCCGCGCAGTTCGCGAACAACGGGGCCAAAGATACGGGTACCTACGGGCTCGTTGTTGTTGTTCAGGATGACGGCGGCGTTGCGATCGAAACGGATCGCGGTGCCGTCTTCGCGACGGACTTCCTTGGCGGTGCGTACGACGACGGCCTTACGGACGTCACCTTTCTTTACGCGACCGCGCGGGATGGCTTCCTTCACCGAGACGACAATGATGTCGCCGACGGAGGCGTATTTACGCTTGGAACCACCCAGGACCTTGATGCACTGAACTCGGCGTGCGCCGGAGTTGTCAGCGACATCCAGATTGGTCTGCATCTGGATCATGTGGTTTCTCCCGACCTGTGGGGGCTGGTCTGGTTAGATCCCCCAGGGTTTCGACAAATGGGAAAATCCCGGAAGCTTACGCTTCCAGAACTTCCCAACGTTTCGTCTTCGATTTCGGCGCGCATTCGATGATGCGTACGGTGTCGCCGACCTTGAAGGCGTTCTTTTCGTCGTGAGCCCGGTATTTCTTGGACTTACGAACGGTTTTGTGCAGCAGCGGGTGCTTGAAACGGCGTTCAACCGAAACAGTCACGGTTTGCTCGTTGGCGTCGCTGGTTACTACTCCGGACAGGATACGCTTGGGCATAGGATTACTCCTCCGATGCCGCAGCAGCGGCCTTTTCGTTCAGAATGGTTTTGACGCGGGCAGCATTGCGGCGAGCCGCTTTGATGCCGGCAGTGTTTTCCAGCTGACCGGTTGCCTGTTGAAAGCGCAGGTTAAAGCTTTCTTTCTTCAGGTTGGCCAGTTCCTCGCGGAGCTGGTCCGGGGTCTTGTCACGCAGTTCTTGGGCGTTCATCGCCTTTTTCCTTTGCTCAAAACACCAGAAGGCCCCCTGACAGGGTCACCTTGGACCTGGTGGATGAATGATAGACATGCGAATCCCCCGACTCGGCCGGGGGACTTGCAGGATGCCGCCGTATAAGGGTTTAGGGGGTGGGTGGCAAGAGGAAGTTTGGATCGCTGGCAGGTGTCATTCGCAAAGCAGGGGCAAAGGCGAAACTGCACCTCGGAGCTCCCCTTAAACTTGCGCGCAATCCAACACCATTGTTCCCACAGTCTTGATGCTTTTAAACATAGGTAAGTTATGAAGAATTTGTATTGGACCGCTGCCCTGGCACTGATCGCCGGTTCCACTCAAGCTCAGACGTATGCCGGGACGGACGTTTGCTCGAGAGCTGTGGCAGAGGATCGCACGAACGGGATGTCTATCGACCAATGCATTTGTTTGGCCGAGGTAGCGAAGCAGAACATGTCCCCCGAACTATATGCCTTGTGGTCTCAGGCGATGTACTTAGGTGAATCGCGAGAGCAAGAGATGTATTCTCTTAAGCAATCAAAAAGAAAAACCGTCAGCCAAATGAAAAAGACGGTGCGACTATCCAAGAAGCAATGCGGAGCAAAGTGGTGATCGTTCAGCAAAGGCAAAAGGAAGTCCATCAGGTGTGGAGCGCTCGCGGGCTCTTTTGCCTTGCCTTAATGTGCGAAACCTTCTGTTGGCTCACCGAAGGCACAGCCTATTCCCACTTATAATTGAAACTCACCGAAATCCGCTCTTCCTCGGCCATGTTCATCGGCACCTCATGGCGCAGCCAGCTTTCCCATAGCAGAACATCACCGACCTGAGGCTTCATGTAAATGAACGGCTGCAAGTCGCGCCGCCCGCCTTTCAGCCGCGTCGGTGCGGCCATCATGCGGCCGGAGCGGGGGTCTTCCAGTTTCAGCGCACTCGCGCCTTCGGGCATCGCCACATAGGTCGTGCCTGAGATCACGCTGTGCGGATGCAGGTGGCTGGAGTGCATGCCGCCCTCGGGCAGGATGTTGATCCACAGGTCTTCCAGCTTCAACTCGCCCTCACCCAGATCAAACTCCAGATCCTTAGCAAAGGCCGCAACGTGCTGGTCCAAAGCCGTGACCAGATCGGCAAAGATCGGGAAACGCCAAGGCAGATCGGTCAACGAGGCATAGCTGGTATAACCGGGATAGCCGTTTTCTTCACACCATTCCTGCCCGGCCTCATCATCCTCGGCAATGACAAGGCATGAGCTTTCCAGTTCCTCCGCGTCGATCTTGGGATCGAACTCGGACAAAGCTGCGCGGTAAAGACGGGTAACGAAGAGTGATTCAATCTGTGCCATGGGCCGGGCATACCCCAGCCCCTTGGGCAAGGCCAGCCCATGTTGAAAGGTCAGGTCTTGATGGGCCCTTTGCCACAGCGTGGTATCGGGCGACCCGCATCTGCATAGGCCAAGCATAGCACGATCTCATCCGGTTTCGGCGCGTCCGGAATGCTTAGTGTCATGGTGTCGAAATGATCGAACGACCAAGGGTTGTCCTTGTGGCCCAGCGGCAGGTCAATCGCGCACCCGGGCGCGCCCAGTTTGGCGTTGGACGGGATAACCGCCTCTCCACCATTCGCCGCTGCGCGCATCGGCGCTCCAAGCTTGGGATGGATAAGAGCTCCGCCCTGCTCAAGATCGCCGTTCACACCGACAATCGCGGCCTTTCCGTAAGAGACCGGAGGGCCATCCAGTTGCGCAACCGCTTCGGCAGCCAGCGCCTCGCCCAGGGCACCACCGACCTCGAAGAGCTCAGACAAGTCTTCTGAAAACAACCCGGCCAAAGGATTTCGGATGACCGCCAAAATCGCAACGCGGCTGATCGGATCGCAAGGCTGTCCCAATTGATCCGTGGTTATGACTTCCTTGATGACCATCTTTTTGCGCAACTGAACCATGGCACCCTCCGTTCCTTGGGGGTCAGTCTATGGTGGCTTTGCACAATGGTCGACGTTTTCCCAACCCGCCCAACAAAGTCAGAAGCAGGTTGAACCAAAAGAAAACCCCCGCCGGTTTCCCGACGGGGGTCAATCTTGTCACGAATGGGGTTGCCCCCGGGTCGCTTACCAGTCTTCGCGAACCACGACGCGGGTCTTGATCGGCAGCTTCATCGCGGCCAAGCGCAGGGCCTCGCGGGCGATGTCGTCATTGACGCCGTCGATCTCGAACATCACGCGGCCAGGCTTGACTTTGCATGCCCAGCGGTCGACCGAACCTTTACCTTTACCCATACGAACTTCGATCGGCTTGGCCGTGACCGGAGTGTCGGGGAAGATGCGGATCCAGACGCGGCCCTGACGCTTCATGTGACGCGTCATGGCACGACGTGCAGCTTCGATCTGGCGTGCGGTTACACGCTCAGGCTCAAGAGCTTTCAGGCCGTAGGTGCCAAAGTTCAGATCAGAGCCGCCTTTGGCGAGACCCTTGATCCGGCCTTTGTGCATCTTGCGGAATTTAGTACGCTTTGGTTGAAGCATATCTTTCCCTCCTTAGCGACGACCGCCACCAGCACCACGAGGTGCAGGGCCGTCCTGGAGTTCCTGTGCTTTACGGTCACGTGCCTGCGGATCGTGCTCCATGATCTCACCTTTGAAGATCCAGACCTTGATCCCGATGATCCCGTAAGGAGTCATCGCTTCGGCATGTGCGTAATCGATGTCGGCACGCAGGGTGTGCAGAGGCACGCGGCCTTCGCGGTACCACTCGGTCCGTGCGATTTCAGCGCCGCCCAGACGACCAGCAACGTTCACCCGGATACCCAGGGCGCCCATGCGCATGGCGTTCTGAACCGACCGCTTCATCGCGCGGCGGAACGAAACACGACGTTCCAGCTGCTGAGCAATGGACTCAGCAACCAGCTGCGCGTCAAGCTCGGGCTTGCGCACTTCGACGATGTTCAGGTGCAGTTCGCTGTCGGTCATACGAGCAAGCTTTTTGCGCAGAACTTCGATGTCTGCACCTTTCTTGCCGATGATGACACCGGGACGTGCTGTGTGGATCGTAACGCGGCACTTCTTGTGCGGACGTTCGATGATCACACGGGCAACACCGGCCTGCTTGCACTCTTTGTTGATGAACTCACGGATCTTGAGGTCTTCCAGCAGAAGATCACCGTAGTCCTTGGTGTCGGCGTACCAGCGGCTGTCCCAGGTGCGGTTGACCTGCAGGCGCATGCCGATCGGATTTACTTTATGACCCATTAGGCTTGCTCCTCAACTTGACGCACCTTGATGGTGATCTCCGAGAACGGCTTCATGATCTTGCCGAAACGGCCACGGGCACGCGGACGACCGCGCTTCATGACCAGGTTTTTGCCAACCCATGCTTCGGCGACGATCAGCTCGTCAACGTCCAGGTTGTGGTTGTTTTCGGCATTCGCGATTGCGGACTGCAGGCACTTCTTGACGTCCTGCGCGACACGCTTGTTCGAGAAAGTCAGGTCGGTCAGAGCCTTCTCAACTTTCTTGCCGCGGATCATTTGCGCAACCAGGTTCAGTTTCTGCGGGCTGGTGCGAAGCATGCGGGTTTTCGCCATTGCTTCGTTTTCAGCCACGCGGCGGGGGTTCTTTTCCTTGCCCATGACTTACTTCCGCTTCGCTTTTTTGTCTGCGGCGTGGCCATAATAGGTACGGGTCGGCGAGTATTCACCGAACTTCTGACCGATCATGTCTTCCGAGACGTTGACGGGAATGTGCTTCTGGCCGTTGTACACACCAAAGGTTAGACCCACGAACTGGGGCAGAATGGTGGAACGACGCGACCAGATTTTGATGACTTCGTTGCGGCCCGACTCGCGCGCTGCTTCGGCTTTTTTTAGCACGTAAGCATCGACGAAAGGACCCTTCCAAACAGAGCGAGACATAGATTAACGTCCCTTCTTCTTGGCGTGCCGCGAGCGGATGATCAGCTTCTGGGACGCTTTGTTCTTGTTGCGGGTACGCTTACCCTTGGTGTCCTTACCCCACGGAGTAACCGGCGTACGGCCACCCGAGGTACGACCTTCACCACCACCGTGCGGGTGATCGATCGGGTTCATTGCAACACCACGAACCGACGGACGAACGCCTTTGTGGCGCATACGACCGGCTTTACCGAGGTTCTGGTTCGAGTTGTCGGGGTTGGACACGGCACCAACGGTGGCCATGCATTCCTGACGGACCATGCGAAGCTCGCCCGAGCTCAGACGTATCTGAGCGTAGCCGCCGTCGCGACCAACGAACTGAGCGTAAGTACCGGCCGCACGCGCGATCTGACCGCCTTTGCCAGGCTTCATCTCGATGTTGTGGACGATGGTACCAATGGGCATGCCCGAGAACGGCATTGCGTTGCCCGGCTTGATGTCGGCCTTGGCGGATGCCACGACTTTATCACCAACAGCCAGACGCTGCGGAGCCAGGATATAAGCCTGCTCGCCGTCTTCGTATTTTACCAGTGCGATGAACGCGGTCCGGTTCGGGTCATATTCGATCCGCTCGACGGTTGCCGCGACATCAAATTTATTCCGTTTGAAGTCAACGATCCGGTAGAGACGCTTTGCGCCACCGCCGCGGCGGCGTGAAGTGATCCGTCCGGTGTTGTTCCGGCCGCCCGATTTGGTCAAACCCTCAGTGAGAGACTTGACCGGACGTCCTTTCCAAAGCTCCGAACGGTCGATCAGCACCAGCCCGCGCTGGCCCGGCGTCGTCGGCTTGTACGACTTGAGTGCCATGCTTTCTGTCTTCCGTTTAGCAAGTGCAGGGGATTTCCCCGCTATGTGATAGGCCCCCGTAGGTGCCAAGGGTATAGGGCCCCGAAGGTCCCCGGTTACAAATATCAGAGGCCCCGGAACGAATCCGAGGCCGCAAGATTGGGTGCATGTAGCAGTGTTGGGGGTGGGTGTCTACACCCTCATCCAAGATTGCATAATCTTTCTTTTTTCATCCCGGTGAAACGGTTGGCTATGGTGCTATCCGTCTGCCTTCATCTCGGTATCGATCATGATTGTGATCGGCCCGGTTGAGAATGGTCCCACTCCGAATTCCGTATGATCGATCTCACCCGTTGCCGAAAAGGCCACCCAATCGCCTTTGTAATACTCTATAGCGCTGCCCAAAGGATGCTCGCCCTGATGGGTCAGTGTGGCTTGCAGGGTTACTGGTTTGGTGACGCCATGAATGGTCAGATCTCCAGTCACGTCCGCCGTCGTATCGCCGGTCCGTTTGATTTCGGTGCTGACAAAAGTGATTTCGGGATAGGTTTCGACCTCAAAGAAATCAGCTGATTTGAGGTGGTCATCCAAGGGACCAAAGCCCGAAGCCAAACTGATCGTTTCAATCGTCACGTTCAGCGTCGAGGCTTCCACATCTTCGGCATTTAGATCCAACGTGCCGTCTACTTTGGTAAACTCACCATGCTGGTTCGAGACACCTGCGTGGCTCCAACCGAACCGGACCTCAGTGTGCCCCTGATCGGTCTTATAGGTTTGTGCGGAAGCCGGTGTCACGACAAAGGTCAAGGCAACGGCGGCAATCATAGACTTTAAGGTCATGGTATTATTCCTTCATCCGGTAGACACTGGATTGTAGATGAATTTTCATCTATTAAAATCGAACCAAGACTGCAACCTGAAACAAAGCGAACACGAAGTTGTGAAGAACAATCTGCCAACAGAATTTGAGACAGAAATCTGGGTCGCAATGAACAGAGCCACCCGACGTATCCAGTCTGACATTGGTGCAGCCCTGAAGGAAGCCGGGCTACCACCCTTGAAATGGTACGATCTGCTTTGGTCACTTGAACGGCACGGGGGTCAGTTGCGTCCGTATGAGCTTGCTCAAGACACCATATTCGAACAGTCAAACCTGTCCCATCTCAGCAAACGGTTAGCGGCAGAGGGATTGGTAGAGTTCGTAGAATTTGGTAGCGACCGACGAGGCAAAATTCTGAAAGTCACGGAAAAAGGCCAGGACTTACGAAAACGTATGTGGTCCATCTACGGCCCTATGCTGCACGAAAAAATGCGCGCGTTTGGCAAGGTGGACGGTTGGCAGACATTCATCGAGGCAGCGCAGGATCAAAGCAGTCCAGACTGATTGGCCCCAAGATGACTTGCATGTGGCCGCAACGCGTGTTGGAGCACAAAAAGGCCCCTGCCTTCGCGCAGGCTTTTCTCTCTCCCAAGACGGATCCGATCGGGGACTGGTCGATACCTCGATGGTGTCACCCTCTTCCAGGGTCACATATGCTTTTCTGACGTCTTCCCGGCGGACCAGCTTCACCCCAAAGATCGCCTGCGACACAGCGGCTCGGACTCCACCGCGATCCGCTGCTTGAGCTTGATATGGCCCAGCACCTCGCGAAAGGCGCGGTGTTTAGGTTTGCCTTCCAGATAGTCCGCCAGTTTGAGCAGGTTGATCGGATGCTTCGCGATCAACGCCTCAATCCGTTGCACAGCGTCGTCGAGGTCATAGTGATCCACGTACTGACAGGCCACCTGCGTGGGCGTCAGCAGGCAGTAATCCTGCGGGCGTTTCTCAGTATAACGCGTGATGTCGAAGGGCGACGCGCCGAGGGCGTGGAACTTGGGGATGTGCACGCGCATATCGGCTTCGGCGTGCTTCAACACCGTGCCAGAGGTCTGGCGAAACCCCAGCGGGCCAAGCTTGCCGACCACATGCCTGCGCATCGCCGGAGACACCATGTCCACATCCGCCCGGTCGTATTTCAAATCATCGAACACCGACAGCAGCCTCAGCTTTTCATCAGCGATCTGAAAATAGGGCTCGGCGCTGAACGCCCGCATTTGCTCCAGCACCTGCGCACGCACAGTTTCAGGGTCTGAAACGAAATCGGCCCCGGCGGGTTGAACCGCCGAGGCCGTAAATAGTCGCAGCAAGCGTCGGATCAAAGACCGGTGCTCACGTCGATGGTGTTGCCCTCTTCCAGGGTCACATATGCTTTTTTGACGTCTTTCCGACGGCCCAGCTGGCCGCGGAACCGCTTGACCTTGCCTTTGGTCACGGTGGTGTTCACCGCTTTGACCTTCACACCAAACAGCGCCTCAACGGCCTCTTTGATCTGCGGCTTGTTGCTGTCGATCGCCACTTCAAAGACAACCGCGCCGTTTTCGGACGCCATGGTCGACTTTTCGGTGATGATCGGCTTGCGGATCACGTCGTAGTGTTCTGCCTTCGCGCTCATTTCAGACGAGCCTCCAGTGCTTCGACAGCCGCTTTGGTGAGCACCAGGGTGTCACGCTTGAGGATGTCATAAACGTTTGCACCCATCGACGGCAGGATATCCAGACCTTCGATGTTGCGCGACGCCTTCAGGAAACCTTCGTTCACGGTCGCGCCGTCGATGACCAGAGCGCGTTTCCAGCCCAGGTTTGCAACCTGTTTGGCCAGAGCCGCGGTCTTGCCTTCGGCTTCGGCGTTCTCGATCACAACCAGTTCACCTGCCTTGGCTTTGGCCGACAGAGCGTGGCGCAGGCCAAGCTTGCGGAACTTTTTCGGCAGGTCGTGGCCGTGCGAACGAGGGGTCGGGCCCTTGTAGATACCACCCTTGCGGAAGATCGGCGCGTTGCGGTCACCATGGCGTGCGCCACCGGTGCCCTTCTGGCGGTAGATCTTCTTGGTCGAGTAGCTGGTTTCCGAGCGGGTCTTCACCTTGTGGGTGCCGGCCTGCGCGTTGTTGCGCTGCCAACGGACCACACGGTGCAGGATGTCCGCACGCGGCTCGAGACCGAACAGATCGGCGTTCAGCTCGATGTCGCCGGCTTTGCCGCCGTCCAGTTTGATTACATCAAGTTTCATGCTTCACCACCTTCCGCGGGAGCTTCTTCCGCAGGTGCTTCGGTTGCAGCCGATTTCACAGCAGCCGGGAAAGGCAGGCCTTCCGGTGCTTTTTTCTTCACGGCGTCCTTGACGGTAACCCAGCCCGATTTCGGTCCGGGAACGGCGCCTTTGATGAAGACCAGACCACGGTCGGCGTCGGTTTTGACAACCTCCAGGTTCTGGGTGGTTACACGGGCAGCACCCATGTGACCGGCCATCTTCTTGCCTTTGAAAACCTTGCCCGGGTCCTGACACTGACCGGTCGAACCGTGCGAACGGTGGCTGATCGAAACACCGTGCGAAGCGCGCAGACCACCGAAGTTGTGGCGCTTCATCGCACCGGCAAAGCCTTTACCGATCGAGGTACCCGAAACGTCAACTTTCTGACCTTCCAGGAAGTGTTCTGCCGAAATCTCGGCGCCCACATCAATCAGGCCATCTTCGGAGACGCGGAACTCGGCCAGCTTACGCTTGGGCTCGACCTTTGCAGCGGCGTAGTGACCGCGCATGGCTTTCGAGGTGCGTTTTGCCTTGGCAGCACCGGCGCCCAGCTGAACGGCGGTGTAGCCGTCTTTGTCAGCGGTACGCTGTGCAACGACCTGCAGGTTGTCCAGGTGAAGAACGGTCACAGGGATCTGCTTGCCGTCTTCCATGAACAGGCGGGTCATGCCAACTTTTTTTGCGATAATACCAGAGCGCATAATCTATACCCTCCGATCTTACGACTGCAGCTTGATCTCGACGTCCACACCAGCAGCGAGGTCGAGCTTCATCAGCGCGTCAACGGTCTGGGGGGTCGGATCAACGATGTCGAGCAGACGCTTGTGCGTACGGATCTCGAACTGGTCGCGGGATTTCTTGTCAACGTGAGGGCCACGGAGAACCGTGAACTTCTCAATCTTGTTCGGCAACGGGATCGGGCCGCGCACGTTCGCGCCGGTCCGCTTGGCAGTGTTGACAATCTCTTGCGTGCTGGCATCCAGAACGCGATAGTCAAATGCCTTCAGCCGAATACGGATGTTTTGGCTTTGCATATTAACAGCCTTTTATCAGGCGTTGAGGTTGAGAGGAGGACAGACGCGCATCGCCAACCCTCTTCGAACCCAAAAGGCGGGAATCACCCCGCCTTGATGTTCTTGTTGAGAACTCGCGCGTATTAGTGGGGTTGGTGGGGTTTGGCAAGGGGGGAAATGGGTTCGACACTGGGTCGGTTAAAATGACTATCTTTCTTAAGCGCCGTCCACCGTGGGATTTAACCAAACCAAGATTAGGCGTTGCGCTTGGCTCGAACAGGTAGAAGAGGCTATCTTCGTTATACACTTCTTGGTCAGTTAGCCGATAGAAATTGCTTTTTTAGAATTATGACTTGTTTAGTATTATGACTTGCCTCATCGCCGACGGTCGTCTTTTTTGGCAAACCAACCCCACGAGTAGATTAACCGCAAACAAAGCAGAGCAGTTTTGGAAGTGTTGTATTTTTGCCGATTCTCGATTAACCTAAACGTGTTAAATTCATGCCACAATCGGCGAAAACCAGAAACGATTGGTTTGTAACCGGCAAGGAAGTTACGTTGTTTTAGGGGGTTGCTGTGAATCTACTCATGAAAAAATTTGCTTGCACTTGTTCTAATTGGCTTTGCTAGCTCATCCACTGCGTTAACGATGACGTATGACGTCGCTCGCACAATAGGCGCAAATACATACTCTGCCAGCTTCACAATTGATATACCAACCAACACGGTCACTGATTCAACATTGGGACTGACCGTCAACTCAATCAACTTTCCGGTGGATAACGGAATTCAATATACCTATTCTGCCTCGTCGGATTTCCTGGCGATCGACGGCGCACTTCCAAATTTATCCACGACCGGAAATGATTTTAGCATCGCTATCATAAATGCGACCTCATCAAATCCAGCGCTGTTAGGGTTTGGTCTCAGACTACCGGGACAAGGTGTTAGCACTGGCATTACCGCGAATGGTGTAACATTTAACGCCTATGCAGGCGCTCCTGCACCGGTTCCGCTGCCTGCTGGCCTACCTCTTCTTCTGTCGGCGCTCGCTGGCATTTTCCTCATGAGGAAGCTTAAGCCTGTACGGTTCAAACTGGCACAAAGTAGTATCCCAACAGCTTTTCGCGATGTTTCGGTCTCGTAACCCATACTAAGATTCCATGATGTAAAGAAAGCTGAGCCTTTGGCTGACCGATCTCTGCAAACAGAGCCCCATGACTCTCATTGAGGCCCGATTGGCATTCAGATGGAAAGGGCGTCCCGAGGGACGCCCTTTCCATCTGACCCGTCGCTGATGCGAATTATTCTACAATCTTCGACACGACGCCGACGGTGCTGCCGCCTTCGCTGATGGCGAAGCGCAGGCCGTCTTCCATCGCGATGGGCGCGATCAACTCAACGCCGAACGATACGCATGTCCACCTCGGCTCCACTTTCAGTCTGTTTCAATCAACCTCAGACTAATTCCTCACTAACCAAGGCTCTTCGACCTTCATGCCTTGATAGACCGCGTGCAGGAAAAGATGAGCAATCACAGGGTCATTTGAGAATGGCGAGAATTGCAGATTTCCCTCTCTGACATCGCCTTCCGCTTCATAGACAACCTCGTCGCTCTTAATGGTTACCCGCACTTCGAGCTCTGCAAGCGTCTCAGGGTCAACCGCCGTGGGATCGTCTGAAAGGATCACAAAGTCTGCCACCTTTCCAACTTCGATCGAGCCTTTTTCATTTTCCTCGAAATGCTGCCAGGCAGGCCAGATTGTCATGGCCTTCAGGGCGGTCATGACATCAACCCTCTGATGCGGCCCCAAAATATCACCGGACCGAGTGCGGCGAGTAACGGTTGCGGCAAGGACCCGCATGCTGTCCGGAAACGCAACCGGAGCATCATGGTGTGTGCCAAACATCATGTCCCGCTCACGCAACCATCCTGTGGGGGAGATGTTGTCGGCATTCACCGGGCCGACCGTGTGATCCCGGTGCCAATCCCCCCAATAAAAGGTGTGCATCGGGAAAAGTGACGGGAAAACACCCAGGCGCTTGAAGCTCGCGACCTGATCCTCCCTTAGAAACTGACCGTGTATCAGAACCGGACGGTTGCCGGGGTCGCCATACTTTATCTGGGCCTCTTCAAGCGCGGCAATGAGCATGTCTGATGCCCCCTCACCGTTGGAATGCACAAGGATCTGAAATCCGTTTTCGTAACACCAGTTCACGGCATCCTGGAGCTGCTCCATTGTAATGGCTGCATATCCTGCATACCCGGCAGCGTAATTTCCAACCGGATCATAATAGGGTCGATCCCGCAATGCCGTGAAACCTTGAGGCGAGCCATCAATCGTGAGCTTACAGCCCCCGACCCGAACCCGGTCATCGTAGTCCACTGAGGTGTTGGCACCAATAAATTCCCTGGCCTCAAGAATATCCGGAAACGCCACAACGTCGATTGGAAGCCCGTCTTCGGCCGCTACTTTCCTAAGAACTTCTACAATTTCGCCTGAAGATCGGCCTTCTTGCCCGGTCGTATATCCAAACTTTGCCCAAAGTTCGGTTCCAGCTCGGGCGAAGGCAGCCAAACCGTCCTCACCCAGATTTCCCAACATGGGCACGAGTACCGCAAAGAACGCATATTCTTCCAGCACGCCATTTGGTTCCCCGGCTTCATCGCGCTGAATCACTCCACCCGGAGGAGCCTCAGACGCAGCTGTGATGCCGGCTAGTTCCAAAGCTTTCGAGTTTGCGACCCCCAAATGCCCGGACTGATGAATGATAATGACGGGTAAATCCTCGGACACTATGTCAAGCTCTTGCCGTGTAGGGTGGCGCAGTTCCTTTAGTTGAGCATTGTCATAACCAAAGCCAATGATCATTTTTACCTGTTCAACGGCCTGCGCATTTTCCTCGGCCCAGCCCGACAGCGTGGATTGTAGGCTGGCGATATCAACGACCTCTCCATCTGGCGGTGCGAGAAGGTTGGCGGACAGGGCCTGCAAGCCCCCCATAACGACATGCCCGTGGCTATCGACGAAACCCGGAAGCATCGCGCGCCCTTCCAAATCATAGGTTTCGGTTTCTTCCCCTTGGAGCGCCGACAAATCAGAAAGCGACCCCACCGCAAGAATGCGTCCATCTTGGACCGCGACCGCTTCGGCTGACGGAGCCATGTCGTTCATCGTTATGATCGGCCCCCCGAGATAGATCTTATCTGCGATTTGTTGTGAGGACGCCGAGGTGGAAAAGAGAGAAGCCGCTGCGACAAGACAGACAGAATACGGTGAAAAGTTCATCATGTTACCTCTTTCCCGTTGCATTGTTTCAATACGAAAGAAGTTAGCATCACCTTGAGCTTAGGCAAAAATGAAAAGGGCGCCCCGAGGGACGCCCTTTCTTTGGGTGTTCGCTAGCGCGCCTTACTCGATGATTTTCGAGACAACGCCGGCGCCGACGGTGC
>NZ_JBQFQR010000020.1:0-68554 GCF_056536985.1 Ruegeria sp. CH8
ATTTGGGAGCGCGTTTGCCAAGGCGCCGGTCACCCAAACAGTGGACGACTTTTGCTCCGCCCAATGGCAGACTTTCTCACCGCCGTTGACAACTCAGTAGACCCTAAATAACACTTTATGCAGTTTTTAAGAACGTTAGTTCAGGTGGCTCACTAAATTCAAACTTCTAATCCAGAGACTTACGCTCAAAAAATTGTCTTCATCTTTTCGAAAATGGCCGTCGATAGTACGTTAGTGGCCTGTTCTACGAAGCACGACACCGGCGGTTTTCACGAGAATAGTTAGATCTTTGCGCAAACTCATAGTCTCATGGTATTCTTTGTCGAGACGAACGCGTTCGGCGTACTGCACATCGTTTCGACCCGAAATCTGCCACAATCCAGTTATTCCCGGGCGTAAGGCGGTGTACGCAATCTGGTTCTCACCATAAAGTTCAAGCTCGCTTTCGACGATGGGTCTTGGGCCAACAAAGCTCATGTCACCTCTTGCGACATTCCAAATTTGAGGAAGTTCATCTAGGCTTGTCTGTCTTAGAAATGATCCTGTAAACGTAATCCGGGGATCTGATCGCAACTTTCTTGCTTCATGCCACTCAGCTTTGGCTTCAGCGTTATCTTCAAGATAGGCTGCCAGCTTAGTTTCGGCGTCTGGCACCATTGTGCGAATCTTCCAACACATGAATGGTTTTCCGTCACGACCAACCCTTGCATGACCAAAAAATGCCGGGCCTCCATCAAATCGAACAATAAGTGCCAGCATGAGAATTAAAGGTACAAAAACTGGAGCTAGTATTAAGGTAAGGAGAATGTCCAGCGCCCTTTTGTTGTTCGCCGAATTGGCGTGATACAATCTCAATCGACCATGGTATGGGCAATCGATGGTTTGGGGCGATTTTTCTTCGCGAATAGTCTGGTACTCCGGCATCCGGTCAATCCATATAGCTATTCAGAATTGAATTTTCACAGCAACAATTCCCTAGAAGTTATTTCTTTTATTGCCCTCGACAACCCACCTCGCCAACAACGATTGCTTGAATCTTCGGTCATGCTACTTGATTCTGCGTTCAACGCTTGAAACATAAGGCAATTTTGGAATATTTGTACGAAAATTGAGCAATCTTATGATGCTTCGTGAAGGTGAATTCCAAATTCACTATTAATGTTAGTGGCTTGCTTGCAATTTACATGGTGGCAATTTTTTGCCGATTGCTTAACTTCTTTATCACGATACAAAAAAGGTCACGTTTGTTGGTCTTGTCAGAAGAACTTGGGTTAAGGTGGGCAGGGTGCTCTCGTATCCTTCGCGAATGAGTAAGCAATCGCAATTCAAGTGCTTCGCACCGCTGCTCTCGCCGAGTGGCGCAAGCCCGGTGCGGCATAAAGGGCAGCGATCTTGGCCTAGCTGAGACTGGTTCGAATTTGTCTGACAGTACCCAAAATCTATCCTGTCTTTGATGTCGTTTACTTCTGCGGTGTCCACGAAGAATTTCATGAGCTTCCCTAATCGAATATGGAGTGGTTTTGGTCACACCTGAACCCGTTCGGAGTAGCTGCTTTGACGGATGGGTGTATCCAAAGCATGGCTTCAGAAGACGTAGCGCATCCCGAATTCGGTGTAATTCTGGTTCAGTGTGATATCCGCTTTTCTGCTATCACGGATGACGTGTTCCGCGTTGGGCAGATCGTTCGTTTTCGCGCGTTGCAGCGCGGTTTGCGGGTCAAAGCCATGATTGATCCACCGATGCTGTAGCCGGTTTTCGAGTTCCTCCAATGTGGGGCTGACAAAAACCGTTGCGGCGTAAACATCTGCCAACGTCCTCCACGGGTCGCTATTCATCAAAAGGTAGTTCCCTTCCACAACCACAATCGGAGTTTCAGGGTGAACCGCAATCGCATTGGCGATGGCCAAGTCCATTTGGCGGTCGAATTTAGGATGAAAGGATTCATGCTGCGCGGATTGAAGCACTCTGATTGCAGCACAGAACCCAACTGCGTCGAAGGTTTCCGGCGCGCCTTTGCGGGCCAGCAAGCCTCGTGCTTCCAGCACGCGATTGTCCAGATGATAACCGTCCATGGGTACCAACGTGGCTAAAGGAACCGCAGAGCTTTGTTGCACGTTCAGCGATTGAACGACGGTTTCTGCCAAAGTCGACTTTCCGGATGCAGGGGGGCCGGCGATTGCGACAATCGTCCGAACCCCAACCTGCCTCCGGGAGGAAATCAGGTCACAAACGCGCTTTGCATCCTGATCAATCACGCGGCGTCCTCTTTTGGGGGTTCCTTGGCGCCGGTCATGAAGGCCACCGCATCGGACATCGTGTAATCCTTGGGGTCGATCGTGCACAGGCGTTTGCCCAACCGATGTACGTGGATGCGATCGGCGACTTCAAAGACATGCGGCATGTTGTGGCTAATCAGAATGATCGGAATACCACGCGCCCGCACATCTTGGATAAGCTCAAGCACTTTGCGGCTTTCCTTGACCCCCAAAGCAGCCGTGGGTTCGTCCATGATGATGAACTTCGTCGCAAATGCAGCAGCACGCGCAACGGCTACGCCTTGGCGCTGGCCGCCAGAGAGAGTTTCGACCGCCTGATTGATCGACTGTACAGTCATCAGCCCAAGCTCGGTCAGTTTTTCACGGGCGAACTTCTCCATCGCGGGGCGGTCGAGCTGGCGCAGGTATTTGCCCATGAACCCTTGTTTGCGGATCTCGCGCCCCATGAACATGTTGTCAGCAATCGACAGGGCAGGGGACATGGCAAGCTGCTGATAGACGATTTCGATCCCCATGTTCCGGGCGTCGATCGGCGAAGTGAAGTTGACCTTTTGCCCTTCGATCAGAATCTCGCCCTCATCCGGGATCGTGGCGCCGCAGATCGCCTTGACGATGGAGGATTTGCCCGCGCCGTTATCCCCGATCACCGCCAAGATTTCGCCCTGGCGCAGTTCAAAGTCGGAATGGTCGATGGCGGTGACGTGGCCATAGCGCTTTACGATCCCGCGGCCCTGGACGACTGGAGTTGTGTCTGACATCAGCCCGATACCTTTCTGATCCACTGGTCGACGGCGACCGCCGCGATGATGAGAAGTCCGATGAGCAGGAAGGTCCACTGCGCATCTGCGCCCAGCAGCCTCAGACCCAGAGTAAACACGCCGACGATCAAAGCTCCGAACAACGATCCCAGAATGGAGCCTCGCCCGCCGAACAACGAGATACCCCCGATCACAACAGCGGTAATGCTCTCAATATTGGCCAATTGGCCGGAGGTCGGCGAGACCGATCCGATGCGCCCGATTAAAGCCCAGCCCGCAAAGGCACAGATCAAACCGGACAGCATGTAAACGGACATCAGGGTTTTGTGGACGTTTACGCCGGAAAGTTCGGCAGCCTCCGGGTCGTCTCCGACTGCATAGACGTGCCGGCCCCAAGCCGTGTGTTTTAGCGCGTAAGCCAGCACGAAAATTAGAACGAGCATAAACATCACGCCAACTGTGAAGGTCGCGCCGCCGATGCTGAATTTTGTGCCAAAGAATTGCAGGAACGGGGCGTTGGCCTCGATATCCTGACTGCGAATTGTTTCGTTTGCGGAGTACAGGAAGTTTGTCGCCAGTACGATCTGCCACATGCCGAGCGTGACAATAAACGGCGGTAGCTTTACGCGACTGACCAGCCATCCATTGAGAGCCCCGATCAGGGTTCCCATTGCCAGCCCGCACATCACTGCAATGGGCACGGGGATGCCGTAGCGGAAGGTGAACTGACCCATAATGACGGATGAAAACACCATGATCGCACCGACGCTTAGGTCGATGCCGGCGGTCAGAATCACAAGGCTTTGTGCCGCGGCCACGATGCCCACGATCTGAACCTGTTGCAGGATCAGCGTCATCGCAAAGGGTGAGAAGAACTTTGAGCCCAGTAGCAGGCCGAAAATTACGATAGCGCCAACCAGAACGATCAATGGCACAAAGGATGGATTGACGTGGAGAAGATGCTGCAACTTCCCCAGAACACCACGCCGGTGATCTTCAAACTCCGCAACTGTCTCTGACGCGTTGGCGGCGGTTTCGAATTCCTGGGCGTTTTGGTTTGCTTCGGACATATCTCCCCCTTTTCGTGGCTGGCATCGCGTCCACGAAATCAGTTTACAGGAAGTTTCGGTTTGCTGGTGAAAGGATTGATGAGGCGCTGCTGCGCGCCTCACCCAATAGAGCTGTATTTAGCCCCAGCAGAGATTCAGGCCTTCTGCGACCGACAGCGACTCAACCCCATCAACCGGCTGGTCGGTGATGAGCGCCACGCCCGTGTCATAGAAATCTTTGCCGGGTGTGTTTTCGGGCTTCACGCCCTCTTCGGCCCATTTCTTCACGGCCTCAACACCAAGCGAGGCCATCAACAGCGGGTACTGCTGGCTTGTCGCCCCGATCACACCAGCTTCGACGTTTTGGACACCGGGACACCCGCCGTCGACCGAAACGATCAGTACGTCGCTTTCACGCCCGATAGATTTCAGCGCCTCATATGCGCCCGCAGCGGCCGGTTCGTTGATCGTGTGAACAACGTTGATGGATGGATCCTTTGCCAGAAGGTTTTCCATCGCGCGGCGCCCGCCTTCTTCGTTGCCGTCGGTCACGTCACTACCGACCAGACGCGCATCGGTTTCGTCGCCGATGACGTTCGGGTCCGCCAGGTCCACGCCGAACCCGTCGAGGAAACCCTGATTACGCAGAACGTCCACTGTCGGCTGGCTGACGTTAAGATCCAGCGTCGCGATCTTGGCATCGGCTGCGGCGTCGCCCATTTTGGCCTTTGCCCATTGACCGATCAGTAGCCCGGCCTTGTAGTTGTCCGTCGCAAATGTCGCGTCCGCCGAGTCAATCGGGCTAAGCGGCGTATCCAGAGCAATGACCAAAACCCCCGCATCCCGTGCCTGTTTGACCGCAGGAACGATCGAGCTGGTGTCGGATGCCGTCAACAGAATGCCTTTTGCGCCGTCGAGTATGCAGGTTTCAATGGCCTGAACCTGAGTTTCATGGTCGCCATCAACTTTACCGGCAAACGCCTTGAGCGTCATGCCAAGCTCTTCTGCCTTGGCAGTTGCGCCTTCCTTCATCTTTACAAAGAACGGGTTGGTGTCGGTCTTCGTGATCAGGCAGACGGTTTCCCCCGCCGCTTGAGCGGTTGCCGCAGCCATTGTGAGCGCGGTCGCAGATACGGCAACCTTGAATAGATTTTTCATATTGTCCTCCCAGTAAAATGTTGTTGCCCCGCGTGGCGTTCCTGCGGGACGCGCCTCCATCCTCCAATGAAGGTCGTATTCAAGAAACTGTGATTCTAGCCCTTCTGTCAATTAATAAATAAAGTTTATTTATTAATTTGCATCGATATCTTTCCATAAGAAAACAAGGTGTTTATGTTCAGGGTTATGGAGAAAGAGGCTCTTAAGGTACTGACCGGAGGCGTAAGTCAAAGCGGCGTACGCGATCATAACGAACGCCTGATTCTGACAGTTTTACAACGTCATGGACCCGCGGCAGGCGCGGACGTCGCGCGTCTGACGGGCCTCTCTCCTCAGACCGTATCCATCATTTTGCGCAAGCTCGAAAAAGATGCGATTCTCAAGCGTGGAACGCCACTGCGCGGGAAAGTGGGAAAGCCATCAATCCCAATGGAGCTAAACCCGGAAGGCATCTTGTCGGTGGGTATGAAGATCGGCCGGCGCAGTGCTGACCTGCTTTTGATCGACTTTACGGGCAAACCACGTCGCCAGCTCTCTACGACATATGACTATCCTCTGCCCGAGGCCGTTTTCGGGTTTCTGGAAACTGGCTTGGAAACGTTGCTGTCCCATGAGCCTCACAGGCTACGCGACCGGGTTTGCGGCATTGGGATCGGGACTCCGTTCGAACTGTGGAAATGGCACGACCTGTCTGGGCTTGCGGCCAAGAAATTCAGGTCCTGGAAAAACGTGAGTTTCTTTTCCGAGGTCGCCAAGTTCAGCGACCTGCCAGTTTTTGTGGTCAACGATGCGACGGCTGCCTGTCACGCCGAGCATCTTTATGGGCGCGGGGCCGAATATCGCGACTATTTTTATTTCTTCATCGGGTCAATGATCGGCGGCGGGGTCGCGCTGAACAGCACCGTGTTTGAGGGCAACCAGGGAAATGCAGGTGCCTTGGGCGCGATGCGAACGACCGGGCCTTTAGGCGAAAGCCAACAACTGATCGATACTGCCTCTCTGTTCCTGCTCGAAGACAGGTTGATCGAAGCCGGTGTCGATCCCCAAATCCTCTGGAAGAAGCCACAGGATTGGAGCAGCATTTCACGATTTGTCGAGCCCTGGATTGGGACCACGGCACAGGAACTTGCTAAGGCTGCCTTGTCTATTTGCGCGGTCATCGACTTTGAGGCGATTTTCATAGACGGCGCGTTCCCATCAGAAGTGCGCGAAGAGTTGGTTGCCCGGGTTCGTCGTTACCTCCTCAACCAAGACAAGCGCGGATTGATTCCTCCGGTCGTAGAAGCCGCAGCAGTTGGGGAAAACGCCCGAGGCATTGGAGCGGCAAGCAGCCCGATCTTCCGCCAGTTTCTATTGAACACCAATGCGGGGCTTTCTGGGATGTAGCCTAAGCTCATAGGGGTTAAGTCCTAGTCAAAAAGGAACCGCTCCTACTCAACGTGGAGGCTTTAGAACGGTCGCTTTGACGCAGCTGTAGTATTGCATCCAATTTGGCACCATAGGACCGTTAAGGGCCGAAATCTGCTTGTGGAATGCAAATAGTTGTTTCGGCATGTTCGTTCATTGCTTTGCGTTCTCAAACCACTCGGTCATTTTTGTTTGGCCTGAACATCCAAATGTCGGATTAGAACTCTTGGGATGGACGGATAAAACCTACTGTGATCCTATGCTGTCGCAGTTCATGGGCACTCAATGCGATCAACTTCGTATATTGTAGGTACTTTGGTAGCCATTGCCGCCAGCATTGGCCTTTATTTGGTTTCTTACCAGTACTTTGTTTCGGAGGAGCTTTCGAAAGCTCAGGGCCGGCTCTCTCTCTATCAAAGCTCGGTAAACAGCGAACTCGAACGATTTTCCCACCTCACATACGTGCTGTCACAGGATTCCTTTGTAATTGGAACAGCAGAAGGAGCCGGCACCGGTACTCTAAACCGACGCCTCGAGGATTTTGCAGATCAGGCGGGGCTGGATGCGATCTACCTGATGGACGAAGACGGGATCACGATTTCCGCATCGAACTACCGCGACACTGGGAGCTTTGTTGGCCAAAACTACGCTTTCCGTCCGTATTTCCAAACTGCCGTTTCTGGTGAACAGAGCCGCTTTTATGCCATCGGGGCAACGACCGGTCTGCCGGGTTACTTCATTGCAAATGCGGTTCTCGACAACCGGGGATCTTCTACTGGTGTCATAGCGATTAAGATCGATTTCTCTGATCTTCAGGTCAGTTGGAAAAACTCGGGCGAACAGGTACTTCTGGCCAATGAAGACGGTGTCGTTTTGCTTTCATCGAACTCGGATTGGCTGTACCGCGTCCTGACGCCATTGTCTGAACAGCAAAAAGAGAGGATCCGAAACGCCAGACAGTTTCCGGGACAAGATTTGGGTCCGTTGGATTGGGCTGAATTGCCGGGGGATCAGGCCAGAATTGCAGGGACGAAACGCCTGCATCTTGCAGCTGCGGATTTACCCCATGGCTGGTCGCTTCATTATTTTGCAAGTGACGATCAGGCCGTTGCACGCAGTTGGCTTGTAACAGCAGTTTTTGTCCTTTTGGCGGGGCTCACATTTATCTTTTTCCAGATACAACGCGCAAAGCGGGTAAGCGCGGCCTTGGTGCGGTCCGAAGAGGAAGAAGCAAAGCTGCGCGAGGCAAATCAAAGGCTCGCCATCGAAATCGACGACCGCAAGACAGCCGAGCGGAGCCTCAAACGCACCCAAGGCGAGTTGGAGCGCGCAAGCCGACTGGCGGCTCTGGGACAACTATCCGCGTCGGTCACGCATGAACTGGGCCAGCCCATCGCTGCGATGCGCAATCACCTGGTGGCAGAAGAGATCTCATCTTCCAGTGAGTCCAAGCTGCCGCAAAAAATCGGAAGCCTCGTGGACAGGATGGAAGGGATCACGCGCCAATTGCGTTTTTTTGCACGGTCAGAGAGTGAAGCGTTCGACGACGTAGACTTATGCACTTCGGTTGACGCAGCGTTGGCTTTGGTTGCGCCAAACATCGAGCAGGGCAAGGTGAAAATCTCAATTGATGCGTCGACTGGACCGGCCATTATCCGGGGCAGTGCCCTGCGGATCGAACAGGTCATCACTAATCTTTTGCGCAATGCCATAGATGCTATGGATGAAGCGGATGGGCCTGAAATCCATATCGCCGTCATGACTTCTGATGATGAGGTCGTGTTGGAAATTCAAGACAACGGTCACGGGTTGGGCGAGGCAACGCTGGCTGAGTTGCAAGAGCCATTTGTAACCACAAGAGAGAGCGGGAGAGGCATGGGCTTGGGACTGGCTATCTCCACCAGCATTGTCAAAGATCACGACGGCACAATGACGGCCCGAAATCGTAATGGCGGCGGAACAATTTTCCGTGTCACCTTCCCGATTGCCCCAATTACGGAAGAAACGGACGAATGACTCAGCAGCAACCCTTCAAAGTTCTGGTCGTTGATGATGACAAATCGATGCGACAATCTCTTATCGAGTTGCTCGAAGCCGCTGGCTGGACTGTTAGCGCCCTGTCGCGCGCGACCCACGTGACTGAGTATCTGGCCAGCGCGTCGCCCGATGTCATTCTGTCCGATGTGCGTATGCCGGGTATGTCGGGGCTTGAATTGCTGGCCAGTCTGGACAGGCATGTAGCGCCTCCGGTGGTATTGATTTCGGCACATGGTGACATCCCGATGGCGGTTCAAGCCATACAGGAAGGGGCGTACGGGTTTATCGAGAAGCCATATGAACCACGGCGATTGCTGACGGTGCTGAGGCACGCGGCTGAACAAAACCGAATGCGGAAAAGCAATGCCCGCCTCAAAGACCGGCTGTTCAAACTGTCAGGCCTTGACCGCATCCTGCTGGGCCAAACAGGCGCCATTACAGACTTGCGACAAGAAATACTTGATCTTGCTGATACCTCGGTTGCGGTTTTGTTGCAGGGGGATACGGGCACTGGGAAGGAACTGGTTGCCCATGCTTTGCATGATTTGGGCCGCTCGCCGGAGGCACCGTTTCTGGCGCTGAATTGCGCCGCATTGTCGGCCGATACGTTTGAAGCGGAAATGTTCGGCGTCGCAGGTGAATCCGACGGAAGGCTTGTGGCGGCATCGGGTGGGACCTTGTTTCTGGATGAGATCTGCTCGTGCCCACCAGCGGCGCAGGCCAAGCTACTGAGGGTCATCGAAGATCAGCAGGTGCTGCCGGTGGGGGCTGTGTCGCCAGTGCCAGTAAGCTTCAGGGTCGTGTCAGCGACCAACGAGGACGTTGCACTGGCAGCCGAGGAAGGTCGCCTGCGTCAGGACCTTTTGTTTCGACTGAATACTGTTGTCCTGTCTTTACCTCCGCTACGTCAAAGACGGGATGATCTGGTTCTGTTGGCAACGCATTTCTTGAACGAATACGCGCAGGTTTATGAGATAGACGCGCCAGAACTCGATCAGGACGATTTGGCCGCGCTGCTTGCACATGACTGGCCCGGTAATGTGCGTGAATTGCGCCATGTCTGCGAACGGCGCATTTTGGCGGCCCGGCGTGGAGGAGGGTCGGTGGCGCAGGCCATCCAGAGCGATCAGCACTTCGACGAAGTGCCGGATACGCTGCGCGAAGCGGTTGCTGCTTTTGAACGCGAGCTCGTCGGCAAAGCCATCAAAGCGCATAAAGGCCGCATGGATGCCGCCGCCGAAGCGCTTGGGATTGGCCGCCGGACGCTCAACGAAAAGATCGTCAAACTCGGCCTCGATAAAGAGGCACTGTTATAGCTGAGACAACTCTGCGGATATCCGCAGGGAAACAGAAATTCCACGCGCATTTTCCTTCATAGGCAGGCTGCCGCGCATCCTGAATACTCCACCCAAGCGAATTGCGTGATCTGGGAGGAGCCATTATGCGCAAACATCTTAACCGGGCGGCCATTGCTGCCCTGTCGCTAACCGTTGCATCCGAAGCACTGGCCGTCGAATGGAACGTTTCCCTGTGGGGCAAGCGGCGTGCCTTCACCGAACATGTCGAGAAACTTGCCGAACTGGTGAACGAAAAGACGGGCGGTGAGTTCACACTCAACATCAGCTATGGTGGCCTTTCGAAGAACAAGGAAAACCTCGATGGGATTTCAATTGGCGCGTTTGAAATGGCCCAGTTCTGTGCTGGCTATCACCGCGACAAGAACCCCTCGATCACTGTCTTGGAGCTGCCGTTTCTGGGTGTGACATCACTGGAGCAAGAGGTCGACTTGTCAATGGCCGTTTATCAACACCCGGCCGTTGTCGAGGATCTGGCCCGCTGGGACGCAACTCTGCTGATGCCGTCGCCGCTGCCGCAGTACAACCTTGTTGGTGTCGGTGAAGCACCCAAATCCCTAACCGATTTTGAAGGTCTGAGCGTTCGGGCAACAGGTGGTATCGGCAAGGCGATGGAGACGGTCGGGGCAGTTCCGACCTCGATGTCTGCATCCGAGGTGCGTCAGGCAATGGACAGCGGCATCGTCAAAGCGGTCAGCTTTGCGCCACACGCGCATATGTCCTTTGGTACCATTGAAAATGGTACGTGGTGGACGACGAACCTCAACCCCGGCACCGTCAACTGCCCTGTCGTGGTGAACACGCTGGCGCTGGAAGATCTATCTGACGAACACCGCGAAGCTCTGCTGGGATCGGTGGATGAGGCACTGGATCACTACGTGAGCCACTACCAGACCAAAACGATGGAAGCGTGGGGCCCTGAGTTGGATCAGCGCGGCATCGAACGGGTCACTTTCAGCGATGAAGAAATCGCAGCGTTCAAAGAAGCCGCTGCCGCACCCGCGGCCGAGGCCTGGATTGCAGAAAACACCGAGCGTGGCCTACCAGCACAAGAGCTCTATGACCTTGTGACTGGGAAGATCGCAAACGGCAGCTAATCCACTCACAACCCGGCGTCGGCCAAGCTGGCGTCGGGTGCCCTTTCCCCTGACAGCGGAGTATAACGATGGCCGGGTCATCCCTGGTGCTGTCCGACGACAGCCGTCTCAGCATTCTCGATCAACGCCTCTACAAATTGGAAAGCTTTCTGGCTCTGATCAGCGGTCTTGCAGTTTTCTCGCTGATGGTCATGGCCGTGGTCTCCGTTGGTGGTCGGAATTTCGCCAATGCGCCACTTCCCGGTTACGTGGACTGGATCGAGCAGGCCATGCCGTTGATCGCCTTCATGGGGATTTCCTATGCGCAGCGTGATGGCGGCCATATCCGAATGGACATGGTTGTTGGAGCGCTTAGAGGCCGGACACTCTATATCGTTGAGTTCATCACCACCGCTGTCATTCTGGCGCTCATCGTTTTGCTGATCTGGGGGAGTTGGGCGCATTTCGCACGCAGCTTTGACTTTGGTGCTCCCCTCTGGAGCCGCGACAGCTCCATCGACATAGGTATCCCGTTGTGGCCCGCAAAGCTGTTGGCCCCCGTCGCCTTCAGCGTGCTTTGCCTGAGGCTTGTTCTACAGCTCTGGGCTTACGGTCGCGCGATCCGGCACCCCGATCAGGCACCTATTGCCGTCCCACTAATAGCCGATGCAGCCACTCAAGCTGCAATGGAAGCCGAGCATGTCTCGGGCCACGACAACTGAGGTTAAATCTGATGGAACCCATTGATATTGGTCTGATCGTCTCAGGCGGTATGCTTGTTCTTGTGGTGTTGGGGATGCGTGTGGCGTTTGCCGCCGCGACAGCTGGCATGGTTGGTCTAATCTGGATCTTTTGGGCCAAGTTTGGGTACGACCCGGCGCGGTTCGGCAAGGCTGTGACTGTGGCCGTCAAAACAGCGGGGCAGGTGCCGCACTCCAAGATTTCAAGTCAGGCGTTGAGCCTTATCCCGACTTTCATCCTGATTGGCTACCTTGCCTATTACGCGGGCCTGACCAAGGCACTGTTCGAGGCGGCTAAGCGATGGCTGGCTTGGGTTCCGGGCGGCCTGGCGGTTTCGACCGTTTTCGCAACCGCTGGGTTTGCGGCAGTATCCGGGGCCTCGGTCGCCACTTCCGCTGTGTTCGCCCGTATCGCCATCCCCGAGATGCTGAAGATCGGCTATGACAAGCGCTTTGCTGCAGGTGTCGTCGCTGCAGGCGGTACGCTCGCCTCGCTCATTCCGCCTTCGGCCATTCTGGTCATCTACGCGATTATTGTCGAACAGGACGTGGGCAAACTGCTGTTGGCCGGATTCATCCCGGGCATGTTCTCGGCGGTAATCTATGGCTTGCTGATCATTGGCATGGCTGTCGTGATCAAAGGATTTGGCCCCGCAGTCACGGGATTTACGTGGAAAGAACGTTTCCTTTCGTTGCCGCCCGCATTGCCCATCGTGATTGTCGTCGTCACCATCATCTTCTTTGTCTATAACCCGTTCGGAGGTGATGCTTGGGGAACGCCAACCGAAGGCGGCGCAATTGGAGCATTCGTGGTGTTCCTGATGGCGCTGTATCAGGGTATGCGCTGGTCCGAACTCAAAGACGCCCTTTTGGAAACCGCCAAGCTGAGCGTCATGATTTTCACGATCATCTGGGGCGTTTTGGTCTACGTTCGTTTCCTTGGTTTCGCTGAACTGCCAAGTGCATTCTCCGACTGGATTACCTCGCTTGAGATGTCTCCGATGCTAATCCTGATCTGTATTCTTCTGGCTTACGCTGTACTGGGCATGTTCATGGATGCGATAGGTATGCTGCTGCTGACGTTGCCGGTAGTTTACCCCGCCGTCATGGCGTTGAATGGTGGTGAAGCCGTAAGCGCAGCTGAGAGTACCTTCGGTATGTCCGGGCCTATGTGCGCTATCTGGTTTGGCATACTGGTTGTCAAAATGGCTGAGTTTTGCCTGATCACCCCACCTATCGGGCTGAATTGCTTTGTAGTGGCTGGTGTGCGTGATGACTTAAGCGTTCAGGATGTTTTTAAAGGTGTAACGCCTTTCTTTCTGGCGGATGCTGCAACCATAGCGATGCTCGTTGCTTTCCCTGCTATCGTTCTGTGGCTTCCCGGACAGGTTTGAATCGCATGGGATGATTTTGGAGTGCGGTTTGCCGGAGCAGCTAAGCCCTGCATCAATCAGCTGCGCTGCAGAATACATGACGGTCTTGTCAGAAGAACTTTGCTTGAGCGGGGCAGGGCGGTTGCGTAGCTTTTGCCCATGACCAGACCTGCCTCTTTCAAATACTTTAAAACCAGTCCTGAGATCATTCGTCTGGCAGTGATGTTGTACGTTCGGTTCCCATTGTCGCTTCGAAACATGGAAGACCTATTGCACGAACGCGGAATTGAGGTGAGCCACTAAACCGTCTGATATTGGTGGAACAGGTTTGGCCCGATGTTTGCTGGTGAGATCAGACGGAAGCGTGTTCAGCAACTGCGCGCGTTCTCCAAATGGAAGTGGCACGTGGACGAGGTTTTCGTGAAGGTGAATGGCAAACGGCATTATCTGTGGCGGGCTGTTGATCACGAAGGCGAGGTTCTGGAAGCCATTGTCACCAAACGCCGAAACAAAGCTGCAGCACTGAAATTTCTCAAGAAATTGATGAAGCGACACGGTGAAGCGGAAAACGTCGTCACCGATCGCTTCGCATCGTATCGGGCCGCTCTCAGAGAGCTTGGTGCACCCGAAAAACAGCAGACGGGCAGGTGGCTCAACAACCGCGTTGAGAATTCACACCTTCCTTTCCGACGAAGCGAACGCGCCATGCAACGTTTCAGGCGCATGCGAAGTTTGCAGAAGTTCGCCGCCGTCCATTCCTCCGTCTACAACCACTTCAACCAGGAAAGATCTCTCACCAGCCGAGACACATTCAAGCTGACGTGCACCGCCGCTCTTGCCGAGTGGCGTTAGCTTTGTTCCGAATAGGTTTGCGGTTTCCGCGGCAAACTGAGACTGGTTCGAATTTGTCTGACAGCACCCAGGTGAGACCAAAACGGGCTTATGTCTGGGACGGTAGTCAGTCAAACGGGCGGAATCCAGTAATTCTCTGCACTCGCGAGACAAATGAAACCCGATTTTGGATGCTGACATTCAAAATACCGGAATTCCGAGCCGCTTGTCGACCTTGAGTCCAGGGTTGCCAATGTTCCACATTCCGCAATTGTCTGCACTTCGCTGATCGCTCTCACTTTAGACAAGCAGATGTTTGGTCCACGACTTACGTCGTAGCTCAATCATTCTGCTGGTTTGCCAACCTGTCCAAGACCAGCGGGTCAAATTCGGGAACGCGTACACGTCGCCGGCCTGGTTCCACGGCGCGCAAGGGATCTACGGCGATAACTTCATCTGCTGCTCTGCGCGCAAGCTCCTGATAAACGCCAGTCCCGCGGGTCTTCCAGTCGATTTCGGACTCTGTCAATGAGCGTAAGACCCGCGCTGGAGCACCCGCGATCATCTGCTTAGGTTCAAAGATGGATTTTGCTTTTACAAAGCTGAGCGCGCCAACAATGCACGACTGCCCGATCCGCACCTCATCCATGATGACGCTGTTCATTCCAATCAGAACGTTCTCTTCCAGATGGCATCCGTGCAGAACAGCGCCGTGGCCGACATGACCGAACCGTTCAACAACGGCGTCCTGCCCTGGGAAGCTGTGTAATACGCAGGTCTCTTGAATATTGGCGCCTTCTCCGATGACAATTCGCCCAAAGTCACCGCGCAGTACGGCCGCCGGACCAACATAGCAGCCCTCTCCAATGATTACGTCCCCAATTACAACGGCATCCGGATGCACAAATGCCGACGGAGAAACAACAGGAACGACACCGTCGAATGCATAAAAACCACCCATGCTTCTAGCCCTCTGACCCGCCTGCTGACGCTGCTTCGAACCGTTCCGCGAACTCTCGACGCAAGCAACGGCGTAGCCTTGCGGCTTGCTGTCTGCGCTTGCCTTGTTCTGTTTCCGGTTCGAGTGTCGGCACCGGTGCAGGGTTGCCATCATCATCCACGGCAACCATGGTAAAGTAGCAAGAGTTCGTGTGACGACGCATCCCACTGCGGATGTTTTCCGCCTCGACCCGAATTCCAACCTCCATAGAAGTTCGGCCGGTGTCATTTACATTGGCCTTAAACGTCACCAATTGCCCGACACGCACCGGCTCTTGAAAGGTGACCTGATCAACACTCAACGTAACACAATACAAGCCCGAAAACCGCGATGCGCAGGAAAAAGCGATGCGATCCAGAAGGTTAAGAAGCGCCCCACCATGTACTTTCCCACTGAAATTCGCCATGTCGGGGGTCATCAAAACAGTCATTTCTAGTGTCGGATTACCCGGCATCTGATTGTCTCCTCAATCGATATGGCAGTCGTCTAGAACTAGGCCTCACCGTGGAAACCAATGATAAACTGTTCAGCGAAAGAAGTGTGCTTGACGCCTACAGCTTTCGAATGCCGTGGACCGTCAGCGTGCAGACCAGATCAGCGTAGTCTTCGCGAGCCTTGGTTCCGGCTCCCGTATTCCACATGTAATACCAGTTCAGCATTCCGAAGACTGACATTGTGGCCCCGCGCAACTTGGCCTTGTCATCACCCAATGTCTCTGGAGACAGTTCCCGCAGGATATTGTTGATGAAGTTGACCATATCGCGCTGGTACTCGCGCAGTTTCTTTTGCTGGTCGTCGGCGAGGGCGTTCATACCGCTGATCTGAACCCGGTGCTCGTCATCGGCACCCTGATAGGCGTACAGGATTTCGCGTACGGCTTTTCGCAGTTTCTCTTCAGGTTCAAGCCCGTCGAAATCAACGTTGCAAATGCGGTCGCGCAGATCACGAAGATAGGTCTCAAGGATGTCATACAAGATGGCATCCTTACTGTCGTAATAGTGGTATATGTTCGCCTTGGAGATCCCGCACTCCTTTGCCAATAGGGTCATCGAGGCGCGATCAAACCCCTGATCCGCAAAAATTTTCGCAGCTCTTTTGAGAATCTGTTCCCGCTTCTGGTCGTGGTCTTTGGCGATTGTCCGGGCCACGGCTTATTCCTTGTCGCGGTTGTCGATGATGCGCTTCGCCTTGCCCTGAGAGCGTTCGACGTCACCTGGATCACCTACAACAATTTCTGTAGAAACGCCAACAATGTCCTTGATGCGCTTGGTTAGCATTCGGGCCGCAGCCGTTCTGGACATCTCGTCGGTCGAGTCTGCTGACGCTTCGACAAACACCCGCATCGCGTCCATTCGGCCGGATTTGTACAGTTCGATCTGATAGTAGGGGGCCAGACCGCCCGTTGCCATGACTTGCTCTTCGATCTGGCTTGGGAAGACGTTAACGCCCCGCAGGATCATCATGTCGTCGCTGCGGCCAGTAATCTTTGCCATCCGGCGCATCGAACGCGCCGTTCCGGGCAACAGACAAGTCAGATCGCGCGTGCGGTAGCGGATCATTGGCAAACCTTCTTTGGTCAAAGTGGTGAACACCAACTCGCCGGTTTCGCCGTCTGGCAGAACTTCACCTGTGGTCGGATCAATGATCTCTGGGAGGAAGTGATCCTCCCAGATCACGGGACCATCTTTTGTTTCGACGCACTCGCTCGCGACGCCGGGGCCCATGATTTCGGACAGGCCATAGATATCGACCGCGTGCATATCGAACGCGGCTTCGACTTCTGCGCGCATCGCGTCTGTCCAGGGCTCTGCGCCGAAAACACCGACCTTGAGAGAGCTTTTCTTGGGGTCGAGCCCGGATTTGTGAAACTGTTCAAGAATGTTGAGCATGTACGACGGGGTCACCATGATCCCGTCGGGCTGGAAATCGGTAATTAAGCCAACTTGCTTTTCAGTTTGCCCGCCGCTCATTGGTACAACGGTCGCACCCAAGCGCTCGATCCCGTAATGTGCGCCCAGACCGCCGGTGAACAGGCCATAGCCATAGGCGTTATGCACCATATCGCCTTTACGCAAACCGGCTGCCCGCAGCGACCGCGCGCCAAGATCCGCCCAGTTGTCGATATCACCCTTAGTATATCCCACCACTGTCGGTTTGCCCGTCGTGCCAGATGACGCATGCAATCGGATCAACTCACTGCGTGGCACCGCGAAAAGGCCGAAGGGGTAGTTGTCGCGCAGATCGTTTTTGTAAGTGAACGGGAACTTCGAAAGATCCGAAAGCTGTTGCAAATCATCCGGATGGACACCAGCCTCATCAAAGCGCTGCTTGTACATCGGAACGTTTTCATAGGCATGTCGAACCGACCATTTGAGGCGTTCAAGCTGTGTCGCTCGGATTTCGTCAATCGAGGCGATTTCGATCGGGTCCAATTCAGCTGTGTTGGGGGACAGGTCGTCCATTGCGTTGCTCCTCCAGCGTATTTCTATTCGTCAAAATTCTGACCACCGATCGCGCGGGACATACCCCGGAATTCGGCGACAATGCTGTCATCTTGATTGGTTATGCGTACGTCATAGACACCGCTACGACCTGCAACGACGGTTTCTGTGGCAGCAGCAGTCAGGCGGTCCCCCAATCGCCCGGGCGCTAGATAGCTCATCATTGTATGTTGGCCGACGGTTGCCACGTTGCGACTGTTGCAGGCAAAGGCAAACGCGCTGTCTGCAAGAGCGTGGGTGACGCCGCCATGGCAAATGCCATGCCCGTTGCAGTGATGAGCCGCGACGGTCAGTGCCAGAACGGCGCGACCTTCGTCGACTTCGACAAGTTCCATGCCGAACCATTTGCTGGCCTGATCATTCGCCCACATCGCAGCGGCAGATTTGGCGGCGCGCTCTTTCGGGGTCATTGTCATTTGCCCTGAAAATTTGGCGCGCGTTTTTCAAGAAAGCTGGATACGCCTTCAGCATAATCCGCGCTTTCCCCGCAGATTTTCATAGCGTCCGCCTCGATTTCTAGGTGATCAGAAAGGGCGGTGGTCGCAGCGGTTTGGATGCACTGCTTGGTTTTGCCCAGCCCAACGGTCGGACCATTGGCGAATTGGTTTGCCATTGCGCGGGCTTCGGTCATCAACTGCTCATCGGGCAGGGCTTTCCAGATCAGGCCCCAGTCTTCTGCTTGTTTTGCTGGCAAAGGTTGTGCCGTAAGCGCCAATCCTTTGGCTCTGGCCTCTCCCAACAGGCGGGGCAGATGCCAACTGCCGCCAGTATCAGGGATCAGACCGACCTTGGCGAAACTCTGAATGAACTTGACGCTTTCGCCTGCCAAAACCATGTCGCATGCCAGTGCCAAATTGGCCCCGGCCCCGGCAGCGACTCCATTTACCGCGCAAATGACCGGGAAGTTCAGCGATCGGATCAAACGCACCAAAGGCGCATAAAAGGTCCGCACGGTTTTGCTCAGATCAGGCGGGCCGTCCATTTTTGATGGATCACGGTCGCCAAGATCCTGTCCGGCGCAAAAGCCGCGCCCGGCACCCGTCAAAAGGATGGCGCGTGCGCCGTTATCTCTGGCGGATTTCAGCGCGTCCTGTAGCGCGTTATGCATCTCATCATTGAAGGAGTTCAGCTTGTCGGGACGATTCAGGGTAATCTCAACCCAGTTCCCGTGATCTTCTACAAGAATCGTATCGCTCATGACTGTCCTGCCAGCTGCCGTTTCAACTTTATCATTGCATTAACCGAACGGTTGGTCAATATATAAACACGTCTCGAATCTGGAACGCTTAAAGGGCACATCCATGTCTCACACGTCACTTGTGAATGTTGAACTCAAAGGCGATGTTGCTTGGGTCACCGTTGATAATCCGCCCGTGAACGCGACTTCGAATGGTGTAAGGCAGGGGCTTGCGGATGCCGTAGTTGCGGTCAAAGACGCGCGTGTGGCAGTGCTGCGATGCGCTGGCAGGACCTTTATCGCGGGCGGCGACATGTCCGAATTCGACAAGCCGCCGGTCGAACCGCATTTGCCCGACGTTGTTCAGATGATCGAAGAAAGTGAGGTTCCCTTCGTCGCGTGTATGCACGGTAATGTTCTGGGTGGCGGGTTCGAAGTTGCCATGGCGTGCGCATGGCGGATAGCGGCACCGGGCACGGGATTTGGACTGCCAGAAGTCAATGTTGGATTGATCCCCGGTGCGGGTGGCACGCTACGTCTGCCGCGCCTTGTGGGGATGGAGGCGGCGATTGACCTGGCTTGCACGGGCAAGGTGCTGAAGGCTGAGGATATGTTGCATCTTGGTGCTGTGGATTTGGTGGCTGACAACCTTGAAGATGCGGTTAATAGATTTGTGGCCGAACTACCGGACCGCCCTGTGCCCGTCAGTCAACGCACTGTCTCTGATTTCGCACCTGATTTGATCGATACTTCTCGGGAATCGCTGAAAAAACGCGCCAAAGGACAGCAATCACCGCTGGAAAGCTTGACAGCGCTAAGCTGGGCGAAAATGCCTTTTTCCGAAGCGCAGCCAATGGAGCGCGCGCGTCATTTGGCGCTTCGCCAAAGCGCGGAAAGCCGCGCTCTCCGTCACGCGTTCTTTGCGGAACGAGGCGTGTCCAAGCCCATGTTGATCAAAGATGCCAAAGCGCGCGACATTAGCCGCATCGCGGTTGTTGGCGGCGGCTTGATGGGTGCCGGGATCGCAACCGCAGCTTTAAACGGTGGGCTATCGGTCACGCTGATCGAGCGGGATCCTGAGGCCGCATCAGGGGCTCGCGACCGAGTTGAGGGCTTGTTGAATGGCGCCGTCAAACGCGGAAAGATGACCGAGACACAATTCCAGAATTGCCTGTCTAGATTTCGCTCCGTCGACGGCTATGCCGAGGCAGCGGACGCGGAATTGGCCGTCGAAGCGGTGTTTGAGGACTTATCGGTAAAACAGCAGGTCTTTGCCGAATTGGCACAGAACATGGATGCCAACGCAATACTTGCCACCAACACGTCTTACCTGGACCCGATTGAAATCTTCTCGGGCATCGAAAATCAAGCGCGGTGCATCGGGCTGCATTTCTTCAGCCCGGCCCATGTCATGAAATTGCTAGAGATTGTGCACACAACCCATACGGCACCCGAAGTGGTGGCAACGGGATTTGCGCTGGGGAAAAAGCTGCGCAAGGTTTCGGTCCTGTCGGGTATTTGCGACGGGTTCATTGGTAACCGAATGCTGGCCGCCTATCGCCGCGAGGCTGATTACCTGCTGGCCGACGGGGCGTTGCCCTATCAGATTGATAAGGCGATGCGAGACTTTGGAATGCCCATGGGGCCGTATGAGTTGCAGGATCTGACTGGGCTGCAGATCGCTTGGGCAAACCGAAAACGCAATGCTGCCACGCGTGACCCAAACGAACGCTATGTCACCATCGCGGACCAACTGTGTGAGAAGGAGCGGTTCGGACAGCGCGCTGGCAAAGGCTGGTACCAGTACGAAGAGGGAAATCGCAAGCCGATCCGAGACCCCGAGGTTGAGGCTTTGATCGAGGGCTATTCTTCAGCGCAGGGTATTGCCCGCCGGGTCTTTTCGGCCGAGGAGATATCGTCTCGCCTACTGGCCGTATTGGCTAATGAGGGTGCTCTGATCATCGAGGAAGGCGTCGCCGAAAACTCTGAAGCGGTCGATATGGTTCAGATTCACGGCTATGGTTTTCCGCGTTGGCGAGGAGGGCCAATGAACTATAGCAACGAAATCGGAATCAGCGTGTCGCGGGCGGTTATGTTGTCTGTGGCGGAGGAAAGCCCTTCATCCTGGATCGTCGCGGCTCAAGCAAAAAATCTTTCACATGTTGATGGTTGCAAAAGTAACCATTAGCGCTTTCGGAATGCATGTTTCACAGGGAGGAGACAAAACATGAAACTCACTAACTTGAGCACTTTGTTGGCTTCGGCTGCTTTGGCCATTTCGGGCACCGTGGCGCTGGCGGCGGACTATACGCTGACTATTTCCAGCTGGGCGCCGCCAACCCACGGCATCAACGCCAAGATGTGGCCGAAATTCGTCGAGATGGTAGAGGAAGCCACAGACGGGCAAGTCACCGCCGAGCTGAAACTGGGCATTGCACCGCCGCCGGCGCAGATGGACTTGATTATGGATGGCGCTGCAGATGCCTCGATCATTTTCCACGGCTACCAGCCAGGTCGCTTCATCACCACCAAGATGATTGAACTGCCCGGATATGAGGGTTCGGCCGAGGCAGCGTCGGTTGCCTATTGGCGTGCCTATGACAAGCACTTGAAAGCTGCCGATGAACATCGCGGAGTCAAAGTGATCGCGCTGCACACGCACGGACCGGCACAACTGCATTCCAGCAGCCCTGTGACCACGCTGGACGAAGTGTCTGGCCTCAAGGTTCGTATCCCCGGCGGTGTGGGCGGTGATGTCGGAACGGCGCTTGGTGCAACCGGTATCCAGGTACCCGCGCCGAAAGTGTACGAAACGCTGGCCTCAAAAGCAGCGGATGGTGTTGTGATGCCATTTGAATCGCGCAAGGGGTTCAAGCTGACTGAAGTGGCCCAGAACGTCTACGAAGTTCCCGGTGGCCTGTATCGCGGATCCTTCGCGTTCATTATGAATGAGGACACATTTGCAGATCTGCCTGCCGAACTGCAGCAGGCGCTGGACGAAAAGGTTTTCGGAGAACCATTGAGCCGCGAAATCGGAAAAATCTGGGATGAGATTGATGCGATCGGCCGTGAAGCGACCGAGGGCACCGAGGGCAATGCGATCAACGAAGCGTCTGCTGAAGACCTAGAAAAGTTCAATGCGATCGCAGTTGATGTGCGCGCCAAGGTCATTGACGAGGTCAACGGAACTGGCGTCGACGCTCAGGCCGCATATGACATGATCGTAACCGAAATGGTTGCGCAATAACGTCACCCGGATGGCGGTGTCTAACCGCCGTCCGTTTCGACCCGACGGGTACCTAACATGCAATCTCTCGTAACATTCGCGCGCCGCATCAGTGTTTTTCCTACGCTGATCGCGTGTGTGGCGCTCTTTATCCTCATGGTTATGACGTTCTGCGACGTTGTCCTTCGATCCGTGTTCAACGCACCGATTGAGGCGGCGACCGAACTAACGCGCATTCTGATGGCGATCCTCGTTTTCTCGGTTCTTCCGATGATCTCCGCCGGCAAGGGCCAAATTGCCGTTGATCTGACGGACGGATTGTTTTCGCGCTTCCGTCTAAGCCGTGCACGGGATGCAATTGTCTATCTGACCTCAGGCATCATCCTCTTCTGGCCAATTCAACGGGTTTGGGTTCTGGCCGAGCGGGCGCGAGACTATGGTGATGTTACCGAATATCTGTCGATCCCGGTTTTCTATGTCGGCTGGTTCATTGCCGCATCCACTGCCATCACTGCTGTCGCGATGATCACGACCGGCCTTCTGTACATCTTTGCCCCCCATACTTTGTCGGAGCACACTCAATGACCGCTGCGCTGATCGGTTTTGCCCTAGTTCTTATTCTGGTACTCCTGCGCTTGCCGATTGTATTCGCAATGGGCCTCGTCGGGACGCTGGGTTTTGCATTTGAACGCGGGGGCAGTATTTTTTCGGAACGCGGCCTTAAGGCGGCAATGTCAATGGTCGGCCGCCAGATCACGGACACTGCTCAGGACTACGGCCTTTCGGTTATCCCGCTGTTTATCCTAATGGGATTGTTCGTGAACAAGGGCGGGCTTGCGCGCGAACTTTACGCCGTATCGAATGCTTTTCTGGGGCATTTCAAAGGTGGGATCGCGATGGCTACGGTTGCCGCCTGTGGTGGGTTTTCGGCCATTTGCGGCTCGTCTTTGGCGACGGCGGCAACGATGTCCAAGGTCGCCATGCCGGAAATGCGCCGCTACCAGTATTCGGATGATTTGTCGACCGCGTCGATTGCGGCAGGTGGTACGCTGGGTATTCTGATCCCTCCATCCGTGATCCTTGTTATCTACGGTTTGCTGACCGAAACATCTATCGGCAAGCTGTTTGTCGCCGGTATCCTTCCCGGTGTGCTTGGCATCCTTCTGTACCTGTTTGCAGTTCGCTGGACCGTCTGGCGCAACCCGGAATCTGGACCTGCTGGTGAGAAACACGGTTGGGGCGAAAAATTGACAGCGCTGCGTTCAGTCTGGGCGGTGTTGCTGTTGTTCTTTCTGGTTATCGGCGGGCTTTATGGTGCGTTTGACTTCCACCCGCTGAACCTGACGTTCAGCCCGACGGAAGCAGCTGGCATGGGCGCTATGGGAGCTTTTCTGATCGCCCTGTCGCGCGGTGGATTGACTCTGAGTTCGACCTTCGAGGTGCTGAAAGAGACGACATATACGGCCGCGGCCTTGTTCTCGGTTCTGATCGGCGCTCAGATCTTTTCGAACTTCATCAACCTCGCTGGCCTGCCTGAGGCGCTGATCGGATTGGTCACGGCCTATGACGTGGAGCCTTTCGTAGTGATCCTGATGATCCTGGGTATCTACATCATCCTGGGTTGCGTGTTTGAATCGTTGTCGATGCTTTTGCTGACCGTGCCGATCTTTTTCCCTCTGGTGACGTCAATGGGCTATGACCCGATCTGGTTTGGTATCGTGGTTGTTGTCGTGACGGAAATCAGTCTGATCACCCCGCCGGTCGGTTTGAACGTGTTCATTCTGAAAGGTGTGGTGGGGGATGTTTCGACGGCAACGATCTTCAAGGGTGTTACTCCATTTTGGATTGCCGACATCTTCCGTCTGGCCCTGATCGTTTTGGTGCCGTGGTTGGTGCTGGTTCTGCCCGAGCATATGGGGGCGATGGGTCACTGATGTTCTCACTGACCGCGCTTCCTGACGGGTTTCACGAGAATCCCTATCCAGCTTATGCGGCACTACGCGAGGATACACCGGTTTGCCCTCAGTCTGACGGCTCGGTGATCCTGTCGCGGTACGAGGATCTGGACCTAGTCTATCGAGATACGGCCCGGTTTATCTCGGACAAAAAACCGGTGTTTGGTCCGAAATACGGGGTCGACAGCCCGCTGTATGAACACCACACCACCAGTCTGGTGTTCAACGACCCGCCTCTGCATACGCGAGTCCGAAAGGTGATGGTCGGGGCGATGAACCCTCGTGCCTTGGCCCAGATGGAGCCGGGTTTGATCCAGCTTGTCGATGACTTGCTGGACCAAATGCAGGCCAAGGGCACGGTCGAGTTGATCGAGGATTTTGCCGGGGCGATCCCGATCGAAGTCATCGGCAACCTGTTGGGCATTCCCAGATCCGAACGCGGACCGTTGCGGGACTGGTCTCTGGCCATTCTTGGCGCCCTGGAGCCGCAATTGACGCCTGAGCAGGAAGAGTGGGGCAATCGCGCAGTCTTGGAGTTCAAGGCCTTCTTGGGGCAAATCGTCGATGATCGAAGAGCTAACCCAAGCAATCCGGAAACGGACGTCCTGACACGGTTGATGCAAGACGACCCGGACGGCGGCCTGACTGAGGTTGAGCTGTACCAGAATTGCATCTTCATTCTGAACGCGGGGCACGAGACCACGACAAACCTGATTGGCAATGCGCTGGACTTGCTGGATCGGCATCGAGACAAACGGGCCGAATTGCTGAACAGGCCCGATCAAATTGCCACGGCGGTGGACGAGTTCCTACGTATGGAAAGCCCGAACCAGTTTGGTAATCGCCTGACCACCGAAGATGTAACACTGCATGGGCACACTATTCCGGCGGGCACGGATGTTCATCTGTGCATTGGTGCCGCCAACCGCGACCCAAGGCAGTTTGACCGTCCAGACGACATGCTTCTGGACCGCCGACCCAACAAGCACCACGCATTTGCCGGTGGTCCGCACACCTGCATCGGTCTGACTCTTGCTCGGATGGAGGGCAAGATAGCGGTCAGTCGGTTTCTGAATCGCTTTCCAAACTATCAGATTGCAGATGGCGCAAAACGCGGGGGGCGGATTCGCTTTCGCGGCTTCGCTGCGTTACCGGCACAGGTTTGACGTGACTCAACAAGAAAATGAATCGGTCTTTTTATTGACCGACCGTACGGTAAATATTATAACTGCCATAACCGCGCGCATAGGGCCGCGTAGATCATCTCAGGACTGAGGAGAGACTCATGACGATCCAACAGATTTCAAGTTTCGCGGCCGGTGAGTGGATCGCGCCGGGCGAAGGGGCCCGCAACATTGCCAGTGCTGTGACCGGTGAGGTGATCGCGACCGCAGGCAACAATAGGTTGGATGCGCAGAGCATGTTGGACTATGCGCGCAACGTTGGTGGTCCGGCGTTGCGTCAGATGACCTTTCACGAGCGCGCCAAGATGCTCAAGGCATTGTCGGTGCACTTGGGGCAGCACAAGCAGGTCATGTATGACCTGTCTTTCAACACGGGGGCGACGCAGTCGGATCATCTGATCGATATCGATGGTGGGATCGGTACGATGTTCGTGTTTGCATCGAAAGGTCGCCGCGAAATGCCCGACGGTCACGTGTATCTGGATGGTGACGTCGAACAGCTGTCGCGTAATGGTACGTTTGTAGGTCAACACATCTGCACGCCGCTGCAGGGTGTGGCGGTTCATATCAACGCATTCAACTTTCCAGTTTGGGGTATGTTGGAAAAGCTGGCTCCGACATTGCTGGCTGGTGTTCCAGCCATCGTCAAACCGGCGACGAATTCCTGCTACGTGACCGAACTGTGCGTGCGGCTGATGCTGGAGTCAGGTATTTTGCCTGCCGGAGCGCTGCAGCTTGTGTCGGGTGGTCTGGGTAACATGTTGGATCGCCTGACCATGCAGGACGTGGTCAGCTTTACCGGCTCTGCCGATACTGCGCTGAAACTACGTTCTAACCCTGTCATTCTGGAGAACTCCGTTCGTTTCGTTGCGGAGCAGGACAGTCTGAATTGTTCGGTGCTGGGCAGTGACGCCGAACCGGGGACGCCGGAATTTGACCTGTTCATCAAAGAAGTTCAGCGCGAGATGACCGCAAAAGCAGGTCAGAAATGTACCGCAGTCCGCCGGATAATTGCGCCCGAGCCTCATGTGCAGGCCGTGATTGAAGCACTTTCCGCACGGCTGGCAAAAACAGTTATAGGCGACCCGAAACTTGAAACCACACGCATGGGCGCGCTGGTCTCGAATGGCCAGAAACAGGATGTTTTGGAAAAGGCAGCGATCATCGGCCAAGAAGCGGAGCGTGTATTTGGGAACCCGGACGACTTTGCCGTGCATGGAGCGGATGCTGAAAAGGGGGCTTTCCTGCCACCGATGCTGTTCCATTGCGCCAAGCCGGATGCAGCAAAGCGTGTTCATGACACCGAAGCCTTCGGCCCGGTCAGCACGATCATGGGGTACCGCGACACTGACCACGCAATTGAGCTGGCGAACAAGGGGCAGGGGTCTCTGGTCGCTTCGGTTATTACCCACGACCCTAATGTAGCGCGCAAATTCGCCATGGGTGCCGGGGCGTATCACGGGCGGCTTTATTTCAACAACCGCGACTCTATGAAAGAGTCCACGGGCCACGGCTCGCCCTTGCCGCATATGGTCCACGGCGGTCCGGGCCGCGCAGGTGGTGGAGAGGAAATGGGCGGCGTGCGGGGCGTAATGCACTATATGCAGCGCACGGCCATTCAAGGATCGCCCGATCTGTTGACCGCGATTGGGTCGAAATGGGTCACGGGCGCGACAGAGATCGAAGGTCCGGCTCACCCCTTCACGCGTCGCTACCACGATCTGGGAATCGGTGAGACAATCCACACGGAGCCGCGGACCGTCACGATCGAAGACATCGAACACTTTGCGGAATTCACTGGCGATACGTTCTATGCGCACACGGATGAGGCCGCCGCGAAACGCAACCCGTTCTTCCCGGGCCGTGTCGCGCATGGATACCTGCTGTTGTCCTTCGCTGCCGGATTGTTCGTCGAACCGAACGAGGGGCCGGTTCTGGCCAATACGGGTCTGGACGGGCTGCGCTTCATGAAGCCGGTCGTGGCAGGGGACAGCATCAAGGTGCGCCTGACCGTCAAGTCAAAGACCAAACGCAACGATCAGTATGGCGAGGTTCGCTGGCACGTCACGATGACACAACAGGATGATGACCTTGTTGCAGAATACGAGCTGCTGACAATGGTAGCCTACTGAACGTGCCGGGCCGGATGGTAATCCGATCCGGCCCGCCTATACTGCGATCATGAAAGACGCTTCTTCAGACTGGTTCGAATGTTGTGTTGGTCATTTGACCTCCGAGGGTTCTCTGCGGGTGTGGTCGGTGCTTGTCACGATCTTTGGCGATCTGGCGCAAAGCAAATCGGATCAAATAAGCGGATCATTGATTACTGCGTTGACGAGCCTTGTCGGCATCAAGGCAGAAGCGACCCGAGTGGCTTTGCACCGATTGCGCAAAGAGGGATGGATCGAAAGTACTCGTGTCGGACGCGCGAGCGTCCATCGGCTTACAGAATATGGTCGAAATCAAAGCGCAGCTGCTGCGCCGCGCATTTATGCTCGCGAAACGTCCAAGCCAGACATCTGGCATGTGCTGATTTCAAGCAACTCGGAACCATCCCGAAAGGAATTGGCAGATCAGTTGCTGGCCGGGGAATATATTTCAGTGAACCCGTCTACAGCGATGGCAGCAGGGCCGATGCCAGGCGATCTGGAAGAATTGCTTGGTTTTGAGACCAACGCGATTTCGGTGCCCGATTGGCTGCGTGAGTTGTTGGGACCGGAGCCGCTGAAAACCGCGTATGGTGAATTTTGGAAATCAGTCCAGGCCATCGACGAATTGTTGCCGCCGACCGGCGTGGATGATCCGATGAAAACGGCGGCGCTGCGTGTTCTCATTGTCCACAATTGGCGCCGCATCATTCTGCGACACCCGGTCTTGCCGGCAGATTTTCTACCAAGTGACTGGAAGGGTCCCGCCTGCCGCGAGGCAGTTTCCAAGCTTTTGGACAGGTTGCCTCGACCGCTACTCGCAATTCTGGAAGCAGAGCTGACTACTTAGGGTCTGGTCCAAATTCCTTTCTGACATTGCGAAGAACGCAGGTTTGGTTTTCTCGGCAAGCTTACTATTTATATGTTACGAAGTAGGTCGGATGGATCAATTTTTGGTAACATGATACTTGCCTCGAATCGGCGAAAACATTATAAACCGACCATACGGTCTATAAATGGACGCGAACGTACAGGAGAATTCACTGATGGATGCATTCATTTGCGACGCGACGCGCACTCCGATTGGTCGGTATGGTGGTGCGTTGTCGTCGGTCCGCACGGATGATCTGGCGGCCATCCCGCTGGCTGCCCTGAAAGAGCGGAACCCTCAGGTCGATTGGTCTAGCGTCGATGATGTCATCTATGGGGATGCCAACCAGGCCGGTGAAAGCAACCGGAACGTGGCGCGGATGGCGGCATTGTTGGCCGGATTGCCGATTGAAGTTCCGGGAACCACCATTAACCGCCTGTGCGCCAGCGGCATGGATGCAGTTGGAATGGCTTCCCGAGGTATCAAAGCGGGTGACTATGATCTGGCTATCGCAGGTGGGGTCGAAAGCATGTCCCGCGCACCCTTTGTGATGCCCAAGGCGACATCTGCCTTTACGCGTAGCAATGCGGTTTACGACACCACCATTGGCTGGCGATTTGTGAACCCGAAGATGAAGCAGGACTATGGTGTCGACTCGATGCCGCAAACCGCAGACAACGTTGCCGACGACTATGGCATCAGCCGAGCGGACCAGGACAGTTTTGCCGCGCGCAGTCAGGCCCGATGGGCAGCCGCGCATGAGGCGGGTCTGTTCGCGGATGAAATCACTCCGGTCTCGGTCCCACAGCGCAAGGGTGACCCGATAGTGCTCGATACTGACGAGCATCCCCGCCCGGGAACAACGGCTGAAAAGCTGTCGGGCCTCAAGGGTGTGAATGGCCCGGACAAAACGGTTACGGCGGGCAATGCATCCGGTGTCAACGACGGCGCCGCAGCCATATTGATGGCCAATGAGGCGGCTGCTGCAAAGAACGGACTTACTCCCATTGCACGGGTTGTGGGCATGTCCGTTGCCGGCGTCGCGCCGCGCATCATGGGTATTGGCCCTGTTCCGGCCAGCCGCAAGGTTTTGGCGCGTGCCGGGCTGACCATCGATCAGATGGATGTGGTAGAGTTGAACGAAGCCTTCGCATCGCAAGGGTTGGCAACACTTCGCGAATTGGGCCTGGCTGACGACGCGCCGCATGTGAACCCGAATGGCGGTGCCATTGCCATGGGGCACCCGTTGGGCATGTCCGGAGCACGGCTGGTGTTGACCGCTGCCTATCAACTGCGCCGGACAGGGGGGCGGTTCGCGCTCTGCACTATGTGTGTGGGTGTCGGCCAGGGCGCAGCCTTGATCCTGGAACGGGTTTGATAGGGAGAGAACTGTTTTGACTGAGGCGATCCAGATAATCGATCACAGCGAACGGGTCGAGCGGCTGTTCGAGCCGTATCAAGATGTTCTCGGAGACGACTACAAGGCTTACCGAGGTCATGTTTATCGCGTGATTACCTACGCCATGCACTTCCTCGGCGGTGATGACACGCATCGTGCGTTGGTCGAGACGGCCTTCGTCTATCACGATATCGGACTGTGGACCAAACACGACCTGGCTTACCTGGAGCCCTCCGAAGAACTGGCGCTTCGGGACAACGCCGAAAATGGTTGGGGATTGGATCCAGAGTTGCTCCGCAACGCCATTCATTGGCACCACAAGGTTACACCCTACCGCGGGCCGCATGCCGACGTAGTCAACGCCTGCAGAAAAGGTGACTGGATAGATGCGACAGGGGGCAAGGTGCGCAAAGGTCTGTCGCGCGATCAAGTAGCCCAAGTCGAGGTCGCTATTCCCAGCTATGGATTTGCTGACGTTTTACAGCGTTTGGCAAAGGACCTTGGTGGTACTGCATTCAAAGGAAACATGCGGGTGTTAAGCCACGTATTCAAAATCTGATCCCATCCGACAGGAGGAAATACGATGTACGCACAAATGGTTAAGTCTGAGGCCACAAACGATGATCCTGAAAAGCTAGCCGAATTCCAGGCAAAGATTGACGCGGACATCAAGATTGAGCCGAAGGACTGGATGCCGCAAGGGTATCGCAAAACCCTGATCCGCCAAATTGGTCAGCACGCCCATTCTGAGATTGTTGGACAACTGCCTGAGGGCAACTGGATCACGCGCGCGCCCACATTGGAACGCAAGGCTATCCTGCTGGCCAAGGTGCAAGATGAGGCTGGACACGGGCTTTACCTTTATTGCGCGGCGGAAACACTGGGCGTCAGCCGGGACGAGTTGACCGAGATGCTGCTGGACGGTCGGATGAAATACTCGTCGATCTTCAACTATCCCACACTGAACTGGGCCGATATCGGCGCGGTCGGCTGGTTGGTAGACGGTGCCGCGATCATGAACCAGGTGCCGCTACAGCGTACATCCTACGGGCCCTACTCACGTGCCATGATCCGGATTTGCAAGGAAGAAAGCTTTCATCAGCGTCAGGGGTACGATGCCATTCGCAAGATGGCAGAAGGGACACCCCAGCAGAAGAAGATGGCACAGGATGCCTTGAATCGCTTTTGGTATCCGTCGCTGATGATGTTTGGCCCCTCGGACAAGGACTCGGTGCATTCGACCCAATCCATGGCCTGGAAAATCAAGATGAATACCAATGACGAACTTCGTCAGAAATTCGTCGATCAGACGGTGCCGCAGGCTGAATTCCTTGGGCTGACCGTCCCTGATCCGGACCTGAAATGGAACGAAGAACGCGGCCACTACGACTTCTCGGAACCGGACTGGTCCGAGTTCTTTGATGTCATCAAAGGCAACGGGCCTTGCAATACAGATCGCCTGGCCGCGCGAAACAAAGCCTGGGACGATGGACAATGGGTGCGTGATGGTTTGCTGGCCCACGCAAAGAAGAAACGCGCTGGTCAAGTGGCCGCTGAATAAGCCTGACCTGAGGAGGAAACCCGATGAAAAACGAATGGCCCCTGTGGGAAATCTTTATCCGCGGTCAGCACGGTATGAGCCACCGCCATGTTGGCTCGCTGCACGCTCCGGATGCGGAAATGGCGATTAAGAACGCCCGCGACGTCTATACGCGCCGCAATGAAGGCGTCTCGATCTGGGTGGTCGAAGCGAACAATATCTCGGCCTCGTCACCCAGTGACAAAGGCCCGCTTTATGAACCCAGCGAAAGCAAGGTGTATCGTCACCCGACATTTTTTGACATCCCAGATGAAGTGGGGGCGATGTAATGACCCGCGACGAAGCTTTCCTGCAGTTTCTGCTAAGAATGGGTGACAACACACTCATCCTTGGTCACCGCGTGAGCGAGTGGTGCGGCCATGCGCCTGTGCTTGAAGAAGATATTGCACTGGCCAATACCGCGCTGGATCTTATCGGCCAGACCCAGATGTGGTTGGGTCTTGCCGGCGAGATCGACGGCAATAAGAGCGCTGATGACCTGGCGTTCCTGCGCGATGCCTGGGATTTCCGCAACGTTCTGATGGTCGAAGTTCCGAATGAAGACTTCGGCCGGACCCTGATGCGCCAGTTCCTGTTTGATGCGTGGCATTCGATCATGCTGGGGCGTCTGATCAAATCGTCAGACGAACGTGTTGCAGCAATTGCAGCCAAAGCCAGTAAAGAGGTTGCCTATCATCTGGAACGCTCAAGTGACACGGTTGTCGGATTGGGCGACGGAACGGCTGAAAGCCACGACCGGATGCAAGCGGCACTGGACTATCTGTGGCCTTACGTTGGTGAGATGTTCGTCGGTGACGAGGTGGATGCCGAGATGGCATCGGCTGACATAGCGCCCAATCCCGCCGAATTGCGCGCTGAGTTTAACGCTTTGGTCCAGCGGGTTTTGGCAGACGCGACACTCACAATCCCTGAAAGCGATTTCGCGCATAAGGGCGGGCGGACCGGGCAGATGCATACTGAACATCTGGGGCACTTGCTGACTCAGATGCAATGGCTGCAACGCGCCTATCCCGGCGCAAGCTGGTAACCTGACCATGAATCAGGTGCCGACAGACCAGATTTGGGAATGGCTGGATGCCGTTCCCGACCCTGAAATACCCGTCATTTCAGTGGTCGATCTTGGTATTGTGCGCGATGTACGCTGGGATGCCGGAACACTGAAGGTGAAGGTTACACCAACCTATTCCGGTTGTCCGGCGACGTCCGTCATTAGCATGGATATCGAAACAGCGTTGCGGGATCACGGGATTGAGGATCTGCGGATCGAAACCACCATCTCGCCCGCCTGGACTACCGATTGGCTCAGCGACAAGGGCCGCGCACGGCTTGAAGAATATGGCATCGCCCCGCCGCAACCGGCGGGCGGCCCGGAACGTTGCCCGCATTGTGGCAGCAAGGCGGTTGAGAAGGTCAGCCAGTTTGGCTCGACCCCATGCAAGGCGCACTGGCGCTGCACCGACTGTCTGGAACCTTTCGATTATTTTAAGTGCATCTGAGGAGGAGCACCGGATGGCACGTTTCCACGACCTGAAGGTCACCGATATCCACAAAACGATCCGTGATGCGGTGGTTTTGACGCTGGAGCCCGTAAACGGCGCAGCGGAAGAGTTTGACTTCACTGCGGGTCAATACCTGACGTTCCGCCGCGAATTTGAAGGCGAAGAGCTGCGCCGGTCCTACTCGATCTGCGCAGGCAAAGACGACGGCGTATTGCAGGTTGGTATCAAGCGTGTCGATGGCGGGGCGTTCTCTGGCTGGGCCAACACAGAGCTAAATGTCGGGGACATAGTCCAGGCCATGCCGCCGATGGGCAGTTTTCATGCTCCGATCGATGCGAATGCCGAAAAGCAATATCTCGGTTTTGCCGGAGGGTCGGGCGTTACACCCGTTCTGTCGATCCTCAAAACAACGCTCTCACGTGAACCCCAATCGCGGTTTACGCTGATCTATGCCAACAAGGGTATCAACACGATCATGTTCCGCGAAGAACTGGAGGACCTCAAGAACCTCTACATGGGTCGCCTCAACGTGATTCATATTCTCGAGACGGATTCCCAGGAAATCGACCTGTTCACAGGATTGGTGACACAGGAAAAATGCGCCGAGTTGTTCAAGCACTGGGTCGACATCGAAAACGTCGATACGGCGTTTATTTGTGGACCTGAACCAATGATGCTTGGCATTGCGGCTGCCCTGCGCGAACACGGGCTAGACGACAGCCAGATTAAATTCGAACTGTTCGCCAGCGCGCAGCCAGGCCGTGCAAAGCGTAAGGCAAGTTCTGAGGATGCCAACCGGACGGACAATCAGACCAGCGCGTCCATTACGCTGGATGGCTCTACCCAGACTCTCACGGTTCCCAAGGACTTGTCCATTCTCGATGCAGCTTTGGAGAATGCAATGGACGCCCCATACGCGTGCAAAGCCGGTGTATGTTCGACCTGTCGCTGCAAGGTGCTGGAAGGAGAGGTTGAGATGCTCGCGAACCACGCGCTTGAGGACTACGAGGTTGCGAAGGGCTATGTGCTGAGCTGCCAAGCCTATCCCGTAACAGACCGTGTGGTCGTGGATTTCGATCAGTAAAGGAGAGGTAGACATGACCGACACTATGACTCTTGACAGCTATCTTGCCGCGGGCGGCGTGCTGACCAACCCTTCAAATGTCCCACCGCGCTATCGCGCTGAGTTGCTGAAACTGATGGCAACCTTTGTGGACAGTGAACTGGCAGGCGCTGCCGGTTTCGCTGACGTAATAAACCTCGGGCCGGGAATTAAAGAACGCATTGCTGCCGCTAAGATCGTGCTTGAAAAAACGGATCATGCAAATCGTGTTCTTAACATTATGGGAGAGTTCGGAGCCGACACGGAACGCTACGTCAATCATCATCCGTGGACGGCCCGGTTAAGCCGGGATGCGGATATCGGAGCAACGCGTTCCGAACATGATATGCGCTTGGCTGTGTTCAACTATCCCTTCTCGGGTTGGACGGACGCTGTGATCATGAATTTGCTCATGAGCCGCGCCGTCGCCGAACAACTGGCTGAGTATTCTACGATTTCCTACCAACCTCTGGCCGAAGCGTTCCGTTCAATCGCACCGATCGAAGCTCATCATGGCGAATTGGCGATGGAAGGCGCAATTAAGTTGATCGAACGAGGCGAAGCTGAGCATATGCAGGTCTCGGTCGACTATTGGTGGCCTCGCGTCGCGGTGTCTTTCGGGGGCGACGATCCGAAACGGTTCGAGTTGTTAAAATCGCTTGGTCTGCGGCGGAATAAAAACAGTTCCCTGAGGGAGCGCTGGAGCCAGACGATGGATGACACGCTGAAGACTTTGGGACTGAAAACGCCTTTGTAGATCATTTGATTGGACTGAATTTGGGCCTGTCCTCTAGTCTGAGGCGAGGCCCACGTTTTTGGGGTAACAAGAAAGATTAGCAACGTAGGGGGCTTTATCAAACAGGGGTCCGGCGACTGATCATGATGTGCCATTCGGTAGCATTTCAGATTGTCGACTATCCGGGGGCTCAGAAATCCGCTCAATGGGGAATGAAAGACCTGTTGGATTATGCGAATACACAGGCCGAAAATCTTCGATCCTCGCTGTTCACAACTGAGATCGCGCCGCAACCAATTGGCCGACCTGGGGTTATCGTCTTTCCCCCTGCATTGTCTTCAGACCCACCCAAACTCCCGAGTGGGTGGCAGGATCGACTAGTAGAGCTTCACCGGCCCGGTACCGTTTTGGCGTCAGTTTGCTCTGGGGCTTTCCTGCTGGCAGAGACCGGATTGCTTGATGGTCGGCGCGTAACCACGCATTGGCGTCACTCGGCCGTGTTCCATCGGACCCATCCAAGCGCAATAATCGATACGGACCGTCTCTTGGTAGACTTGGGAAGCATTGTGACAGCAGGCGGTGTAATGGCATGGACCGATCTGACTTTGCATATGATTGAACGAATAGCTGGGCGTAAACTCATGCTGGATGTGGCCAGTACGGCCAAGTTGTCTGACCTTCGGTCAAGACCGATGCCAGAGCCTCGGACATGTTGACAGAGGTCAGACCCAGAACAGTGGCAAACAGAACAGCCAATGCTATCGGCGCCACCTTTATATCGCGAGAAGCGGCGTAGAACAGGCCGACATAGCTGATCACGGCGAACGAGATGATCTTGTCCTGATACGCATAGAAAGGCGTGTCATAGTAGACGAACAGAATAGGCAGCTTGATTCCAAAGAAATGAGCTGTGGCCATTGCGATGAAGTAGGCCACACAGGCCAGCAGGTCGAGGCATAGAAGGTTGGGCATCATGATATCCTAATCTTGGTTATGCTCCCTACATGCCCTGCAACGCACAATGAAATCAGAGGCGATATTGCCATCAATTGGGCTGATTCCGCTAAACCCGCCGAGCTTGCAGAATACAAAACGCTTTGCTGAAAACTCACATCACGGATACTCTTTAAGCTAATTCTGTCACAGCAAGCACGACACCCATGAAGCCACAGCCAGACAGCGCATATTTTAAACCGCTTGTGCGGACGAATTTACGTTCACGATCTGTAGAGGGGTTTTCTAGGGATCTGGAAAAGATCTGTGGGCAGTTTGCTGTCGAGTCCGGTATTGCCACGCGTGGACGCATTGACGGGGATATCTCCACTTTGCCGGTCTCACGTTTTGAGACGGCAATCGTATCGCTTGACGCTCAAAGGGTTTTTCGGGACGAGCGTATGATCCGAAAAGATCCCGGTGAGCACTTGTTTCTGCTCATCCAGGACAAGGGAAACTGCCGCATCCACCAAAATGATACATCAGTTTTGCTAGGCCCGGGCGACATGTATCTGGTCGACAGCGCGAAACGGTCCGAGTTTGTTTATGACGGGATAAACTCGCGTCAGGTCTCGATCCATTTACCACGTGACGAGATGGTCCATAGATTCGGTGAGATTTGCACCGGTGGTATCGCAGTAGACCGTAACGACCCCCTGTTTTTCGCCATACGTGCCGTGTTGGCCAAGATATTTACCGAGGAAGCCGCTGTAGCCCCGCAATTGGGCGAAGCCTTTCTGAGCTTGTTAGGTGCGTATTTCCGCTGTGTCAGCCATCAGGAAGACCAACGCGGGCGAGAAGCAAACGCGGTCCTCTCGCGCGCTCTTCAACTGATTGAACGGAACGCGACAGACCCTGCATTTGGGCCTCAGGCTTTGGCCGACGCGTTGCAGGTTTCCCCCCGGACACTTCAGCGTCATTTCGGAACTATTGGGGAAACCGCCAGCAAACGCCTTATGTCCGTGCGGCTTGAAACAGCGAAAGCCCGGCTAAAAGAGGTGAACTCTGACGTAGGGCGCGACACGATCGCTGCAGTTGCTTACGATTCCGGTTTCAACGACCTGTCGCATTTCTACAAGGTCTTTCGGGAACGATTTGGTGTCTCACCGGGAGCGGTGCGGAAGAATATGTCGTCCTAAACCATAATATTTGGCGCAAAACCCCAAGACTCGACCGACCGGTCGGATAATAATTCTCCCCAGCCTTGTTGCGTTCGCGCACGGGCATCGCGATTTAGGGAGGACAAGCCGTGATCGAATACGATCTGACTATCGGGGGTCAACCGGTATCTACCGCCGCCAGCTTTGACGTATTGAACCCGTCAACCGGTGAAGTTGCAGGGCGTGCGCCCAACGCAACAATCGCCGATCTGGACACTGCTGTTGCAGCTGCGAAAGCTGCTTTCCAAAGTTGGTCAGCCAAAACGGACGAAGAACTGCAAGCCGCATGCGAGGCTGTTGCGCAGAAGATTGGAGAACATTCCGAGGAGCTTGCACAGATCATCACAGCTGAGCAGGGAAAGCCGCTGAATGGCCTCGGGTCGCGCTGGGAAATGGGCGGGGCAGGGGCCTGGGCAGGATATACTGCCGGGCTGTCCCTGCCAATGAAAGTGCTGCAGGACAACAACGAAGGCCGCGTTGAATTGCACCGCAAGCCGCTGGGCGTTGTGGGTTCGATCACGCCTTGGAATTTCCCGGTGATGATTGCGATCTGGCACATCATGCCAGCGTTGCGTACCGGCAATACCGTTGTCGTCAAACCCTCGCCACTGACACCGCTTTCAACGCTGCGCCTTGTTCAGATCATGAACGAAGTACTGCCTGCGGGCGTCGTGAACGTGATCACCAGCGATGACAAGGGTGACAATATCGGCGGGGCCATGTCAGCTCATCCCGATATCCGCAAGATCGTCTTTACCGGCTCCTGTGCGACGGGGCAGAAGGTTATGGCCTCGGCAGCGGAAACCATGAAACGCCTGACGCTGGAACTGGGCGGCAACGACGCAGGTATCGTTCTGCCCGACGCAGACCCGCAAGCGACTGCCGAGGGTCTGTTCTGGGGTGGTTTCATCAATAACGGCCAGACCTGCGCTGCGATGAAGCGCCTCTATATCCACGAAAGCATCCATGATGAAGTTTGTGAAGCGCTTGTCGCCTTTGCGCGAAGCATCCCGGTGGGCGATGGGATGGATGACAGCGCAATCTTGGGCCCGGTTCAGAATAAGTTGCAGTTTGACAAAGTCAGCCGCCTGGTTGCCGACGCAAAAGACCGCGGCCAGGTACTGCTGGGAGGCGCGCCGGGCGACGGGTTGTTCTTCCCTCCCACGATCATAGCAGGGCTAAAAAATGGCGATCCGCTAGTCGATGAAGAACAGTTTGGCCCGGCGGTGCCAATCATCAAATATTCGGATGTGGAAGACGCGATTACCGCAGCCAATGATAGCCCAAATGGGCTGGGCGGCTCGGTCTGGTCGTCCAATATCGACGCCGCCAAGGCCATTGCCAGCCGCATGGAATGTGGCTCTGTCTGGATCAACAAGCATGGTGCCATTCAACCCAACGCCCCGTTTGGCGGGGTCAAATCATCTGGGGTTGGCGTTGAATTCGCCGACGAAGGTCTGGCGGAATACACTGACATTCAAGTCGTATTCAGCTGAAACACGTGAACAGGAGAGGAAATATGAAAATCAGGAATATCCTTGCCACGACAGCGTTGGGGGCCGTTTTCGCCGGCGGGGCCCTTGCGCATCCATTGGACGGGTTGACGCCCAATGAACTCCAACAGATCAACACGATCCTCAAGGAAAGCGGTACCGTCACGGACGAGACGCTGTTCCCTTTGATCGACTTGCACGAGCCATCAAAAGCTGAAGTTCTGGCTTGGAACGAAGGCGACGCACTGGATCGTAAAGCAATGGTGCACTACACCACTGACCAAGGTTTTAGTGAGGCGATCGTAAACATTACGCAAGGCACGGTTGAAGAGAACTTTACCATCGAAGGCTCGGGTCAGCCGATGGTTTTGTTCGCCGAATTCATCGGCGCGCTGGAAGGTGCTCTTGGCCATCCCGACATGATTGCAGGGCTGGAAGCGCGCGGGCTAACAAATGAAGACGCCTTTTGCTTACCTTTGACGGCGGGTAACTTCTTCACCCCTGATTTTGAGGGCACTCGCTTGATGAAAGTGCCGTGCTATCAGAACCCGGCCGGTTCAAACTTCTATGCAAAACCGATCGAAGGACTGTTTGCGGTCTATGACATTGGCAAGCAAGAAGTCATTGAGGTCATCGACAAAGGTGCTATTCCGCTGCCCGAGGATCCTTGGGGTTACACGGTAGAAGAGGTTGCCGAACGCGCCGAGCTGCGCCCGGAAACCAACAAGGTTCTGCTGACACAGGAAGGTGGTCCGAACTACACGCTGGACGGCGGCCATTTGGAATGGGACATCTGGCGCATGAACCTACGTGCGGAAAAGCGTGCCGGTCTGGTTGTTTCGAACATCGACGTGAACGATCAAGGCAACTGGCGTTCGGTCATCTATCAAACCCACCTGTCTGAAGTGTTTGTGCCATACATGGACCCGACCGACGGCTGGTACTGGCGGACCTATATGGACAGTGGCGAATACGGGTTCGGTCTGTTCCTGACCCCGCTGCGCGCGGGTGTTGACTGTCCCGAGTATGCAACCTTCCTGCCCGCTGTAATCGCGGACGATGCGGGTATGCCGCTGGAAATCCCGGATGCGATCTGCATTTTCGAGCGTAACATCGGCGATCCGGCCTGGCGCCATTTTGAGATTTTTGCTCAGACGCCCGACAACTTCGTTCCGGCAGAAGGTCGCTCGGAAACAGAACTGGTTGTCCGCACCGCGTCGGAGGTCGGCAACTACGATTATCTGATCGACTACCGCTTCAAGCAGGACGGTCAGATGTTCATCAAGATCGGCGCGACTGGTCTGGATGCGGTCAAGGGCGTAGTGTCGACTTCGATGGACGACCCGACGGCTGCGGAAGATACGAAGTACGGCACATTGATTGCACCGCATCTGGTTGCGGCCAACCATGATCATTACTTCAACTTCCGTATCGACTTTGACATCGACCAGCCGGTCAACCACATGGGTTTGATGGAAATCATCCCGGCCGAAGTGCCTGCGGACAGCCCGCGCAAGTCGATGTGGACATGGCAGCACGTGATGCCCGACAGTGAGCTGGACGCACGCTATCGCTTCAGTGCATCCAAGCCTCGTCACGTCCATATCTCGAACCCGCAGGCTGAAGGGTATCTGGGCCATACGCCGGGCTGGATGATCCACCACGGCTCGATCGCTTACGGTCCGTTCGACTTCGAAAACGACCCGCCGTTCAAACGCAACGCCTATATCGAGTATTCCTCGTGGACGACTGTGTATGACCAAGAGCAGCGCTATGCGGGTGGTAAATACGCGATGCAAAGCGACGGTTCGGACACACTGGCGGAATGGGTCAAAGAGGACAAACCGCTGATGGGTCAGGATATCGTGTCCTGGTTCACCGCAGGGTTCCACCACATCCCTCGAATGGAAGACTGGCCGGTCATGTCGACCGAGTGAAAGACGGTTCACATCATGCCGTTCAATTTCTTTGCCCATAACCCGGCACTGACGATCCGCGAGTGATAACGGGAAAATGAAACCAAAAAGGGCGGCCTATTGTAGGTCGCCCTTATTACGTTTTTGGATGAGCAGATATTTTACTGATAGCGTAGTAGCACTGAACGCAAGCTCCCCAGAATCTGATCGGCCTGTTGCATTTTCAGGATAAGCGGCGGTGAAAGAATGATGTTGTTTGCGTTGATCCGTACCAAAACGCCGTCATCGCAGAGCTCCTGATAGATGCGGCGCATCTCAGGCGCGAGTTCGGGCTCTTTCGTTGCCCGATCCCTCACCAATCCAATTGCCAACATCAACCCTTGGCCACGAATGTCTCCAATCCGGGGGCAGGTCTTGTCAGAAGAACTTTGCTTGAGCGGAGCAGGGCGGTTGCGTAGCTTTTGCCCATGACCAGACCTGCCTGTTTCAAATTCTTTAAAACCAGCCCCGAGATCATTCGCCTTGCGGTGATGCTGTACATCCGTTTCCCGCTCTCGCTTCGGAATGTCGAAGATCTACTGCATGAGCGAGGCATCGACGTGAGCCACGAAGCTGTCCGATGTTGGTGGAGCAGGTCCGCCCGATGTTTACCGCTGAGATAAGGCGGAAGCGTGTTCAGCAGCTGCGCGCGTTCTCCAAATGGCAGTGGCACGTGGAAGAGGTTTTCGTGAAGGTGAATGGCAAGCGGCATTATCTTTGGAGGGCCGTTGACCACGAAGGCGAGGTGCTGGAAACCATTGTTGCCAAACGCCGAAAAAAAGCTGCAGCACTGAAATTCCTCAAGAAATTGTTGAAGAGGCACGGTAGAGCGGGAAACGTCCTCCCTGATCGCTTTGCGTAATACAGGGCCGCGCTCAGAGAGCTTGGTGCACCCGAAAAACAGCAGAAGGGCGGGTGGCTCAACAACCGCGTCGAGAATTCGCATCTGCCGTTTCGACGACGCGAACGCGCGATGCAGCGTTTCAGGCGCACGCGAAGTTTATAGAAATTCACCTCCGTACATTCTTCCGTATACAACCACTTCAACTAGGAAAGATCGCTCGCCAGCCGAGACACCTTCAAGCTGACCCGCGCCACCGCTCTTGCCGAGTGGCGCTAACTTGGTGCGTCATAAAAGGCAGCTATACTGGCCTGCCAGAGACTGGTTCGAGTTTGTCTGACAGCACCTGAGCATCTTTTTGTGCGTAGCAACGCGGCGTCAATAGCCGCCATCCCTACCTGATGCAGTGAGAATTTGTCAGGGAATTCAACAGTACTTTGCCAGTGCTACCCTTGCAAACTGCCGCCAGTCAGTGAAGTTCGCCCGGTTAGTGCCATGGCGACACTTAACTCTTCACTAAGAGCATCCCACAGTTGGTCCAGGCCTTGCTCCCCAGCAGCCGCGATCGCATATTGCAGAATTCGTCCGATGAAAACGAAGTTTGCGCCAAGTGAAAGAGCTTTGAGAACGTCTTCGCCCGATCGGATGCCACTATCGTAGAAGAGAGGAAAATCCGGCCCGAGATCGGCGCGGATTTTTGCAAGAATCTCAATCGGGGCTGGCGCAGCCTCCAGCTGCCGCGCACCGTGGCTGGAGACCTGAATGGCATCAACACCCGCAGACACCAGCGCGCGGGCGTCTTCGATATCAAGCACTCCCTTTACCACGAGTTTGCCGGGCCAGAGATCGCGCAGCCGGGCAAGCGTGTCCCAAGTTGCCCGTGCCCGGCTTTCGGTGCGGTTGAAGTCATAGCCCTCCATCTTAAAATTCGCCATCACCGGCTTGCCCTTAATCAGGGCCGCCAGCGACCAGCGCGGATGCAGGGCAAAGTCGATGAACTGCCGCGGGCCGATGCGAAACGGCATTTTGAAGCCATGGCGCAGTTCGCGCGGGCGGCGGCCGACCTCAGGCACATCAACCGTCAGCACCAACGTCTGGTAACCGGCTGCTCGGGCGCGCTCAGCCAGCTTGAAGGTGCCGCTGCCGTCGCCGCTGAAATAGAGCTGGAACCAGGCGTGGCCCTCAGCCGCCTCGAGAATGGTCTCCAGCGGGGTTGAGGCGACGGTGGAGACCCCGTGCGGCACGCTGTAGCGCGCCGCCAGCCGGGCCAGCATCAGGTCGGCGCCGGGGGCTGCTAGGTTGCACATGCCCATCGGCGCGATGCCAAAGGGTCGACCGGCCTCGGCGCCAAAGAGCCTTACGGCCAGCGAACGCTCGCTGACATCGCGAAGGATACGGGGCCGCAGGGTAATGGCATCCAGCGCAGCGCGGTTGAGCGCCGGCCCGGTTTCCTGCCCGGCGGCCCCGTCGATGTAGTCAAACACCATCCAGGGCAGCCGACGCCGCGCCAGGCGGCGGGCGTCCTCTGCCGAATGGATGGCACCTGCGCCCATCAGCCGGCCACGGCCTTCATGAAGCGGTCGCGGATCACCACCGGGTCCATGGTGATCACCGGCATCTTGGCATTACCGCTGTCGCATTTGACCACCAGCACCGTTGCCTCGCCGCTGGCCAGCGCCTCCTCCAGCGCAGGTCCGGTCTCCTTGTCCTGCACCTCCACCACGCGGGCACAGCCGGCAGCGCGGGCCATGCCGGCCAGATCGGTGCGTTGGCTGGTATAGGTCGGCTGGTCACCGGTGGAGCCATAGGAGCCGTTGTCGATGATCATCAGGATGTAATTCCCGGGCGCGTTGTTGCCGATAGTGGGCAGCGTGCCGAGGTTGGTGAGGATCGAGCCGTCGCCGTCGATCACGATCACCGATTTCGGCTGCGCCAGCGCCAGACCCAGCCCGATGGAGGAGGCAAGCCCCATGGTGCCCAGCATGTAGAAATTGGTGGGCTGGTCGTCGATCGCGTGCAGTTCTTGTGACGGAATGCCGATATTGCAGACCACCAGCTGGTCGCGCAGGATGGGCGCGATCTCTTTCAGGATGTCGGAACGGATCATTGGTCGCCATAGCCTCCCCAGAAATTGGCGTCGGTCAGGATGGCAACGGGCTTGTTGCACATGAAGGTGTATTTCAGGATGTTGTCCAGCTCTTCGACGTCCTTCTGCCAGTGGAAGTGGTAGGTCGGGATGTTGAGCTGGGCCAGGAGCGCCTTGGTATGCACCGCCATTTCCACCTGGCAGGCCACCGGCTCGCGCAGCTCTCCACGGTACGAAATCAACATGGGCAGCGGCATCCGGTAGTACTGGATCAGCGTCGCCAGCGTGTTGATGGTGACCCCGATGGCGGTGTTCTGCATGATGATTGCCGGGCGCTTGCCGCCCATCCAGGCGCCGGCGCAGAGCCCCATGCCCTCATCCTCCTTGTTGGAGGGGATGTGAAAGATGTCGTCGCGCTGGTCGATCTCCTCGATCACGCCGGCCAGCTGCTTACAGGGCACGGTCGTGACGAAGGAGACGCCGTTGGCGGCCAGATCGTCAGCGATCCTCTTGTCTATGTTCATGGTAGGTAGCCTTTACTTCGGGTGTCGTGTTTCGTTGTCATGCGGTTCGGCAGACGTGGACTGCGCACGGGGCGTGGCGGACCACGCGCGCAGCTGTCGAGCCGAGGAAAAAGTCGCTGAGGCCGGGTTTGTGAGAGCCGACGACGATGCAGTCTATGCCGTGTTTCTCAGCGTATTCGACAATGGCGCGGTAGGACCGGCCCTTGACGATCTCTGCGGTCACATTGCCATGGTCTGCGGTCTTCTTGGCAAGCAGCTGGCGGGCCTTGTCGAGGCCTTCGCGCACGGTGTCTTCATCCAGATACGCGGTGACTGAACTGTGCGGTGCTTCGTAGACATGCAGCGCAGTGATCTGCCCGCCCGAATTGCATAGGGTGGCAGCAGTCTTGAGCGTAGTGCTGGAAACCCCGTGATCCAGGGCCATGGGAACCAGGATTTTGTCATACATGGTTGCTCTCCGTTTGATTGGCGCGTGGGCTCAGGCCCAGGGGTCGAGGATGATCTTAGGCGCGGCTACCGCTCCGGACCGCAGGTCGCGAAAGGCGGCGGCGCCTTCCGACAGCGGCCGCTGTTCTGGCCAGTCCAACGGGCCGAGGCGGCCGTCAAAGATTGCCCGCGCGGTGTCGCGGAAGTCCTGCGCGGTATAGGTGTAGGTGCCGATGAAGGTGATTTCCTGCAGGGTCATACGCCTGATATCCAGGCCGCCGGCGTCCTCGCCCAGACCGACATGGGCAATCACCCCACCGGGCGCCGCGGCCACCGAAGCGGCCGCGCGGGTGGCGGCATAGCCGACGGCGTCGACTACCAGCGGCACCATGCCTTTGAACTCGGGAACGACTTGCTGGCTGCAACAGTCCACCAGAAAGGCCCTGCGCGCGTCGTTGGGTTCCTGGATGCTCACGTCCTCAATTCCCATCGCTCGCAGCGCCAACGCAGCCGCCAGCCCGATAGCGCCGCCGCCAATAACCAGCGCGGAGCGTTCCATTTCCGGCCGCAACGCCTCTAGTGCCAACCGGGCGGCGTGCCAGCTTACGGCCAGCGGTTCTGCCAGTGCGGCTTTTTCCAGCGGCACCTCGTCCGGCACGTTCACCAGGTTGCTCCCCGGCATTGCCACGAACTGGGCAAACGCCCCCTCGCGCGGCGGCATCGAGATGATCTGGCGGCTGGAGCAGAGGTTCTCGCGCCCGGCGGTGCATGCGGCGCAACTGCCGCATGTCACCAACGGGTTGATCGTGATCCGGCGGCCCGCCTGCGGTCCATCCTCGATCACTCCCGCGGCTTCATGCCCCAGGATCAGCGGCGCAGGCCTGCGATTGTCATGGCCCAGATAGGCGTGCATGTCCGAACCGCAGATGCCGGAGGCTTGGATGCGGATAAGATATTCGCCGGCCCGGACCGACGCCATCGGCACATCGCGGAACGCAAGCCTCTCAACCCCTTCATAAACCAAGGCTTTCATTTTGCAGTGAACCCTCCGTCGACCATCAGGACCTGCCCGGTTACATAGGAAGAGGCCTCTGAGCACAGGAACAGCAGCGGCCCGTCGATATCCTCCAGCCGGCCATTGCGGCCGATGCAGGTCTGCGCCGCGTTGCGGCTGGCACGGGCCTCATCGCCGAACACCGCCTGGGTCAGCTCGGTTGGGAAGAACCCCGGTCCGATCGCATTGGCGGTGATGCCGAAGGGCGACCAAGCCTCTGCCATGGCACGGGTCAGCTGGCCGATACCGCCCTTGCTGGCGCCATAGGCGATGCCGCCGGGAAAGGCGCGGGTGGTCTGGAGGGAGGCGAAATTGACGATCCGCCCCCAGCCCCGCTCCTTCATCGCAGGCACCAGCGCCTGGCTGAGGAAGAAAGGCACCGAGAGGTTCAGCGCCAGGGTCTGGTCCCAGCCCTCCGCCGTGACTTCATCTGCGGGTTGCCGCGTGTTGACACCCGCTGCGTGGATCAGGATGTCCGGCGCTCCGAAGGAAGCTGCAACAGCCTCCCGCAGCGCATCCAGCGCGCTACGATCCGCCACATCCGCCGCCACATAAACCGCACCGGAGCCGATCTCCGCACAGAGGCTTTCCAAAGCCTCCGTCCGACGGGCCACTGCGACCACCTGCGCCCCTGCAGCGGCCAGCGCGATCGCCGCCCGCCGTCCCAAGCCGGAACTGGCGCCGGTGATGCAGGCGGTTCGGCCTTCCAGGCTGAAAAGGGCGCGTGGATCAGCCATTTGCGGTGAGGTCGAAGGTTTCGTCCGGGAAATACTTGGCCAGCCGCACGTCGGCGGCACGGGCGTGGCCCTCCATTCCCTCCAGCCTTGCGATCCGCGCAGTGGCCTCTGCCACCGGTTTGGAGCCCTCGCGGGTGGCGCGCTGCCAGGTGACGATCTTCATGTATTTGTGAACCGACAACCCACCAGTGTAGCTTGCCGCGCGCGAGGTCGGCAGCACATGGTTGGTGCCGGCTGCCTTGTCGCCGTAAGAAACTGTGGTCTCTTCACCTAGGAACAGCGAGCCGTAGCAGGTAAGCCGCTCCAGCCACCAGTCCAGATCCTTTGCCTGCACGGTCAGGTGCTCGGGCGCGTATTCGTCGGAACAGGCCGCCATGTCCTCGCGGTCCGCACAGAGGATCACCTCGGCATAATCGCGCCAGGCGGCTGCGGCGTTCTCACGGTTCACCTCGGGCAGGTCGTTGATGTAATCCGGCACCAGTCGCATCACGTCTTCCGCCAGAGCGCGGTTGTCTGTAACCAGCCAGACCGGAGAGTTGTAGCCGTGCTCTGCCTGACTCACTAGATCGGTGGCGACGATGTGGGAATCCGCCGTTGCGTCGGCAAGGATCAGGCTGTCTGTCGGGCCTGCGATCATGTCGATGCCCACGCGGCCAAACAGAATACGCTTGGCCTCGGCGACAAACTGGTTTCCTGGACCCACCAGGATGTTTGCCTTGGGCAAGCCAAACAAACCGAAGGTCATTGCCGCTACTCCCTGCACGCCACCCAATGCCATGATTTTGTCCGCGCCGCAGATATGGGCGGCATAGATGATAGCCGGGGCCACACCCACGCCGGGGCGCGGCGGAGAACATGCGGTGATATGCTTGCACCCCGCCACCTTGGCGGTTGTCACAGTCATGATAGCGCTGGCGATATGGCTGTAGCGACCGCCCGGCACATAGCATCCGGCCGCATCCACCGGGATCGCCTTTTGTCCGGTGACAAAACCGGGCGAGATTTCCATTTCCACATCATGCACTGTGCCTTTTTGCAGTTGGGCAAAGCGGCGAACATTGTCGTGGGAAAATCGAATATCGGCCTTTAGTTTTTCCGGCACAAGTGCACAAGCGGCCTCGATCTCTTCCGGCGTCAGCAGTACGTTGCCCTCGTACTGATCGAACTTTGCAGCATATTCCAACGCCTTTGCGTCACCGCCGACTTCAATGTCGTCAAGAATACCCTGCACGATCTTATGGGTCTCAGAGGCATCCGACTTGGGGGTCAGAGCAGCTTTTTTCAGATATTCGCGGGTCATTACCAGAGAGTCCTATTTATAGATATCAGGAAGCAGCGTGGTCGAGATCGCCGGAATGTAGGCGATCAGCAGCACGACGATCAGCATTGTCAGAACAAAGGGCACGGCACGGGCGGCAATCTTCAGGATGGACTCGCCGGTAATGCCGGAGACGACAAAGAGGTTTAGCCCCAAAGGTGGTGTGATAAAGCCAACGCCCAGTGCGGTGATCATCATGATGCAGAACTGGATCTCGTTCATGCCAATGTTGTCGGCCAGGGGCTTTAGGATTGGTGCCAGGATCACGATGTTGGGCGTTGTCTCCATGACGCAGCCCGCTGCGATCAGTATGCAGATCATCAACAGGATCAGCAGAGATGGATCATCGGTCAGCCCAGTTACAGCGGTTACAAAGCCCTGCGGCACGCCCATGATTGCCAGTGCCTCAGCCAGCGGCGCCGAGAAGGCGATGATCGGCAGGATCACCCCATTCACCTTGGCAGAACTGACAAGCATGGCCGGAAAGTCCGACAGTTTTAAAGTGCCCAGGATGAAGCCCATCATGATAGTGACGACAACCGCCGTAGCACCGGCTTCGGTCGGGGTCAGACGGCCGGAAAAGATGCCATAGAAGATGATCCCCGGCACGATGAAAGCATACCAGCCGGACTTCAGCGCGTGGCCCAGGTTGCCCAGCCACTCCAGCAAGCCCATGTTGCCGCCTGTCTCGTAGGTATAGAGCCGGTTCATGATGATATTAGTGATCAGAATCGACACCAGGATCGCCAGGCCCGGGATCAGCGCCGCAAGGAACAGGGTGGAGGCGGAAATGCCCAGCACCAGGCCGATGATGATATAGGCGATAGAGGGCGGGATCAGGATGCCGGTACAGGCGCCCGCCGCCACCAGCGCGCAGGCGTAGGGGCGCGGATAGCCGCTTTCGACCAACCGGTTGATGGTCATCCGCCCGACCGCTGCCGCACCGGCTGCGTCAGAGCCGGAGATCGCAGCGAACATGCCGCAGACCAGCACTGTGGCGGAGCCGAAGCCGCCCCGCGTCCAGCAGGTCAGTGCCTCCGCCACGTCCAGGAATTTCTTGCTGAGACCGGTCCGCACAAGCACGTCTCCTGTCAGGATGAACAGCGGAACCGCGGTCAGCGCAAAGGCGTCGATGCCGGTGAACAGGCTTTCGCCGATGGCGCTGAGCGGCAGGTCGCCCGACATCACCAGCATGGTAATCGCTGCCGCGCCAATGGCAGCCCAGACCGGTACCGCCAGCGCAATCAGCGCCACGAACATGATCACCGGTAGGTAGAAATCCCAGCCGAGCTCAACAGTTTGATTGAGTGAATTCCACAGCATTGCTCAGGCTCCTCAATCAAACAGCTTGTCGCCTTCAAAAACGGGCGTGCCGTCGCGAAGGCTGCGCAAATCGCGCCGGAAAGACTGGAGCAATCGCCAGATCATCAAGGTGAATCCCAGCGGTACTGCCGCAAGAAACCAGACCATCGAAATCCGTAGGCCATGGCTGACGGATCCGAACTTGGCTGAGACATGCACCGTTTCGAAGGACCAATAAAGCGCTACCAACGCGACTACGAACATCACCAGATCACCGAAGATGTAGATCAGCGCCTTGGTCCGCGGGCCAAGGTAATGCAGGATCACGTCGATCCGGATATGAGCGCGCTCTTTGACCGCCGCCGCAGCGCCGATCCAGGCCAGGTAAATGAAGGAATAACGGACGATTTCCTCGCCCCAGATCGAGGAATAGGCAAACAGCTCGCGCCGTATCACTTCAATCGCCATCGTGACGACCAGCATTGTGTAGAACACCAGAAGCAGCCAACGTTCTGCGTTCTGGTCGATGGTTCGCAGGATGTTCATTGCCATTCCCGGTGTTCAGGCACACCCTTTCGTCCAGCCTAGCGAGCTGCAGCGAAGGCGGCTGTTGAAGAATAGGGCGGGCGCTTATGCGCCCGGGCCCGGTAATGCTCAGGCGTCGTGCACGTAGTATTTTCCTTGCGTGCCTGCGGCCTCCTCGAGCTTGGCGAAATTGTCCATGGAGCCTGCAAGTTCAGTCTTGAAGGAATCCCATTCGCTAAGCTGATAACCGCCAGCTTCTTTCCACTCGCCCAGTTGGTCATCGCTAAGGGCATGGAATTCGACACCGGCCTTCGCCAGTTCCGCCATTGCATAGGCTCGGGCCGAAGGCACTTTGGCCAGGTTCTGATGCGCCGTCAGCTCGGATCCCCACATCACACCTTCCTGAACATCGGCAGGCAGCGAATTGAACCACTCGAGGTTACAGGAATAGACTTGGCTGTCCGGCACTGCCTGAGTGAATGTCACGTGGCTCAGGATGTCTTTGAAGCCAAAGACATAGAGTGCCCCGACAGATGGATCGAGCGCATCCGCGACGCCCTGTTTGATCGCCGAAGGCGTCTCACCCCAGGCCACAGGTGTCGGGTTGGCGCCAACCATGCGGTAATACTGCTGCAGCATTTTCGATCCCGGTACACGGAACTTCACTCCAGCCATGTCACCGGGTGACATCACGGCATTGCCACCTTTGCGCACTGCGACAACGCGGGGATCGATGTTCACATAGAACAGAGCTTTGAACCCGTTGGCTTCAACGTTGGGGTGTACCTCGGACTTCCAGAAGTCTGAATTCACCAGGTTGGTGAACCGCTGGTTGGAGCCGCAAAGATAAGGCATGTTGATCAGGTCAACGGTGGAAGCAAAAGGCGCGAAATTCGACAGCGAATGCTGCGCTGCCTGAATAGTGCCGCCCTGAACCTTTTGCACCAATGCACCACCGGCACCCAGCTGGCCTCCCGGCGCCAGTTTGACATAGATTTTCCCGTTGGTGGCGTTCTGGATGTTTTCCTTCAGATCCAACTGCATAATCGGATAGCTGCGCGACGCCCCCAATACATAGGCAGTGGCAACGGTCATGACATGATCTGCTGCACTCTCGCGCTCTTTCTCTTCCTTGGCGGTTTGAGCAGCGGCTTCTGAGGACCACAGCACACCGCCAGCACCGGCCACCACAGCCGCAGTGAATGAACCGGTTGAGGCCAGTTTCAGAAAATTCCGGCGCTCAGCAGATTTGAGGCCATCCTTGGCATTCGTCATTGTCTTCCTCCCTATTGATCCGTCAGCTGCCGTTTTTGTTCTTGTGGTCAGCTTCGCGTTTGAGAATGGCCGCTACGAACAGGATCGAGGCGGCAAACAGCACCAGCATCTCTCCGACATCCCCCAGAAAGCCACCGCCGCCGAATGCGCCCAAAGCGACATTGGCAAAGAACACGGCAAATACGGCGGCAGAAGACCAGAGAAACATCGCGAGATCCCGATTTGTTATCCCGATCCTATTTGTAAGCGCTTACATTGTAAATGCAAGCGCTTACATCTTTGGATGGCAAGTGCTGCGTTTTGTGCTATGACGAGGGGCAAAGGAATGGCAGGCGTCACATGGGAAAAAGCCCCTCAGCTCCGACACTTAACGATGTTGCCAAGGCGGCGGGTGTTTCCACCGCCACGGTATCGCGCTGCTTAAATTCCCCGGACCGGGTGATTGCTTCGACCCGCCAGCGGGTGATGAAGGCAGTCGAATCGCTGGGTTACACGCCGAATTTTGCGGCCCGGGCGATGGCGGCCAAGCGCAGCTTCACCATAGGCGCCATAATTCCGACCATGGACAACGCCATATTTGCCCGCGGGCTGCAGGAGTTTCAGAACCAGCTTCGCGAGAATGGCTACACGCTCTTAGTATCCAGTTCAGCCTATGATCCCGAGGTAGAGCGCGAACAGATCCGCACGCTTGTCGCCCGCGGCGCCGACGGGCTGCTGCTGATAGGGCATGCGCGTGATGCGGAAATCTACGAGTATCTGGAGCGCCATAAGGTTCCGTCAGTGGTTGCTTGGTCTTATGACCCGGAGGCGAAGCGACCGTCTGTCGGTTTCAGCAACGCGGATGCCATGCGCGAACTGGCGCGCAGTGTGATTTCCGTCGGTCACCGGCGGATTGCCATGATCTCGGGCATCACACAGGGCAACGACCGGGCGCAAGGCCGGGTGGAGGGCGTTCAGCAGGCGATGGCCGAATTCGGGCTTGAGGCCAGCGCCTTGACACTGATCGAAACGGCTTACGAGATTGACAAGGGCGCTGAAGCCTTCCGGCGGTTGATGGCACTGGCACCACGCCCGACAGTGGTCATGTGCGGCAACGATGTTCTGGCCGCTGGTGCTCTGCACGAGGCGCGCAGACTGGATATTCAGGTGCCTGAGCAGGTTTCAGTAACGGGGTTCGATGACATCGAACTGGCAGAAATCGTCAGCCCCGCTCTGACCACCGTTCATGTTCCGCACCGTGAAATGGGACGCAAGGCAGCCTGCGAACTGACAGCAATGGTGGAAGGCAAATCGGAAGGGCGGTCGATCTGCATTAATATCAGAGTTGTTAACCGTCACTCTTTGGCAAAGCCGCCTTACCAGTCATAAGGAAATTGGTTGCTGTTGCTGCTGGTGCATCATGTAGCTTTGGAAGCTTTTTCCTCTCGAGTGTGAAAGGCTGCACGTTTCCAGTTCGAAAGGGTTGGCCCCGCGGATGCAGCAAACTGTCAATTTGTCCCGCTTCTAGGCTGCAGGGGCAGGTCCTGGTGAGTGGGTGGATTGGAAATCGCGCTTGAGCTTGGCTTTCAGCGTCCGCTATGGCGGCACCGGAAGGCATTTCATCAATAGGTTTTCCGCAACAGCTAGCAAATGCTGCGCAAGCAATAGCTGCAAGTGCAAACGGCAGGCTTGTCCGGAGGTCGTGTGGAAACTATCTTAGGTTAGACTATGGTTTGGTGTTGGGGCGCTTGGAGCATATTTGGCTGAATCTTCGACTAAGGGCCGAGGTGAAGGGCAGCAGAACGAAGGTCACAAGCCCTGCTGCAAGGAGCCCAGTTAGCAACTTTGGCAACATGCCAGACGAGCGGCTTGCGCCACGTTTCTTTTGCTTAGGTGGAGTGCGCAGAGCCGGATCGATCTGATCCGACTTCACGGACTTGATTTTGGAGTAGAAAGCATCTCAGCCCCCTTGAATTGTTAAATATGAGAAGAACCAGCAAGCCGCGTGTTATTGGGAATCTGGTAAGCTGGAACGGGGTTTCTTTCAGCGCTTGGACTAATGTTGGCGCGAGCTGGACATGCCGACGCGCGAGCATTGGTATCTTTGCCATTTCAGGTGATGAACAACCTGATTACGTTAGCGACAGTGGCAAGGCACAAGACGCCGCCGAACCAGATCGCGGCGAACCAGAAAACTTGCTTTAGCAGTTTCAATGGTAGCTCTCCTCTGGATCGATCTTCCCGCGGAAAACCCAGTACGTGTAGGCGGTGTAAGCCAGGATCACAGGCAGCAGAATCACGGCTCCGACCAGAGCGAAAGCCAAACTGCTGTCCGGCGCTGCGGCTTCAGCAATCGTGACGCTTGGGGGTAGCATATAGGGATAGAAGCTGATCCCAATGCCGGTGAAGCATACGACGAACAAGGCAATGGCGCAGAAGAAGGGTTGATAGTCTCGCTGTTCCCTCAATCCGCGATCAAGCATCCATGCAATGACAGCAACGATTGCCGGCACTAGTACAGAGAAAACAACACCGGGCCACGAAAACCATCTGAGCAGATAGATCGGGTCTTCGAATGGGGTCATAAGACTGACCAGACCGATCAACGCAAGCGTCATCAGCATCAGCAGGCGGGCATAAGAACGCATCTGGCGCTGTATCTCGCCCGTGGTTTTCACATTGAGCCAGGTTGCTCCCAGCAAGGCATACCCGATCACCAAGGCCACGCCCGTCATGACAGAGAAGGGCGTCAACCAATCCCATTGTCCGCCTGCGTAGAGCCGATCCTCGACCGGGATACCCTGGACCAGCGCGCCAAGCGTGATGCCTTGGCAGAGGGCGGCTACGGTTGATCCACCATGAAACGCAACATCCCACAGCCAGCGCCCGCGCACCGTTCGCCACCGGTATTCGAAGGCGACACCGCGGAAGACAAGCGCAAGAAGCATGATGATGACGGGAATATAGATCGCAGGCATCACCACAGAATAGGCCAGAGGGAAAACGGCGAACAAACCTCCGCCCCCCATGACCAGCCAGGTCTCGTTCCCGTCCCATACAGGCGTGACCGAGTTCATCATGACATCGCGATCTTTGTCGGTTTTCGCGAATGGAAAGAGGACTCCAATTCCAAGATCGAAACCGTCCAGGATCACATAAGTCAGAACGGCAAAGGCAATGATACCTGCCCAGACTGTCGAAAGTTCAAGCATTACGCTGCCTCCGCCAAAATAGAGATTTCAATGGGTTTGTGACTTTTCTGGAAACCTTCGACAGGTGGTTTCCCCATGAGGCGTAGCATGTAGAACGTGCCCGCTCCAAACACGGCGAAATACACTATGATGAAGGCTGTCAGAGACGCTGCAACTGTAGGTGCATCCACTTGTGAGAGTGAGTCCGATGTTCGCATCAGCCCATACACCGTGTACGGTTGGCGCCCCACTTCGGTGGTGATCCAACCGGCCAGTACCGCCACAAACCCGCTGGGCGCCAACAGAACGGAAGCCCGGTGCAGCCAGCGATCTTCGTTGAGGTGACCCCGAACCCGCTGTACAAGCGACCATAAGCCGACGCCCAGCTGGCAAAGCCGATGGCGAGCATGATGCGAAAGCTGTAGAACACGATCGCGATCGGGGGTTCTTCGTCGTCTGGGATAGTGTCCAGCCCGTCAAGCGGCGCGTTCAGGTCATGTTTCAGGATCAGGGATGAAAGTTTCGGGATTTCGATGGCAAAGTCCACGCGCTTTTCATCCTCGTTTGGAAGGCCAAACAGGATCAGCGGTGCACCTTCGGGATGGCTGTCAAAGTGACCTTCCATCGCCATCACTTTCTGTGGCTGATGCTCCAGCGTGTTCAAACCATGAAGGTCGCCGGCAACGATCTGGAGAGGGGTGACCAAAACGGCCATCCACATTGCCATCGAGAACATTCGGGTGACCTCAGTCGTGCGATTGCGGTGTAGCAAGTGCCAGGCCGCAACCCCGGCCACCACGAAAGCAGTGGTGAGGTAAGCGGCAAGAACCATGTGTATCAGGCGGTAGGGGAAGGACGGGTTGAAGATGATCGCCCGCCAGTTAACGGGAATGAATTGCCCCAGCTCGTTGATATCGAACCCAGCCGGGGTTTGCATCCAAGAATTGACCGACAAAATCCACGTAGCCGATATCAGAGTGCCAAGAGCGACCATCGCAGTTGCCATCATGTGCAAACTTGAGCCGACGCGTTCGCGACCGAATAGCATAATCCCGAGGAAGCCTGCCTCGAGGAAGAAAGCTGTCATGACTTCGTAAGCCATCAAGGGCCCGATTACAGGGCCTGCGGTATCCGAGAATGTGCTCCAGTTCGTGCCGAATTGGTATGACATCACGATGCCGGACACGACACCCATTGCAAAACCAACTGCAAAAATCTTTTTCCAGTAGTCGAACAGGTTTAGGTAAGTCCTGTCCTTGCGCCATAGCCAGAGGCCATTGAGAACGGCCAAGAAGCTTGCCAAGCCGATTGAGAAGGCTGGGAAGATGATGTGAAACGACACAGTAAAGGCAAACTGAATGCGTGCCAGGGTCTCTGCGTCGAAGTTTGCAAGTAGGTTCATTGCCGTTTCCTTTGGCGTTGGATTGCAAAGCGCGGCATTCACCAGAGTTGCGTCTGTTGCCGGCCCGTCGATGTCATTCGGATGAGCCAGATTTGGGGGCGGTGCCTGTTTCAGTCGTTTGTGTTCTGGACGGTTGTTTTTGGGTTTTGGACAAAACCCGGGTCGCGTTGGATGGGATTGAGGCTGAAATTTGAACCCGCGCCTTCAGGAAACGCGTTATGTTCAGGGCTCAAAACAAAGTTGCCGCCCGGCTCGCTTGTGAGCTGGATGGCGACCTATCAGAAACTGTGCGAGTTCTGTGCGGGGGTGGTCAGTCAAGTTGCGTCTGGATGCTAACGGTGCATATTCAGGTAACCTTATTCTAACCAGCCAGGTTTGTTGGGCTTCGCTTCCTCCTTTTATGTTAAGCTGGCGGTCGAGTTTCAGTCTTTCCAATTCCTGCAGTCTTCTTTGAAGTCGTCACGGCGCTCTTGCGCTTCGTCCTGCGCGTCTTCGAAACTATCCTTCTGGATCGCACCGCCCACGGCGCCAACTGCAGCGGCGGCGGCCACGTCACCAACGAGGCTTTCGCCAGCAATGCCCGCGACCGTTGCACCGACAACTGCGCCTTTGATGGCTTTGTCTGTGACGTAGTCAGGGTGTTGTCAGAAGAACTTGGGTTGAGCGGGGCAGGGTGGTTGCGTAGCTTTTGCCCATGACCAGGTCTGCCTCTTTCAAATACTTCAAAACCAGTCCCGAGATCATCCGCCTTGCGGTGATGCTGTAGATCCGATTCCCTCTCTCGCTTCGGAATGTTGAAGATCTGCTGCATGAGCGAGGCATCGACGTGAGCCACGAAACTGTCCGATATTGGTGGAACAGGTTTGGCCCGATGTTTGCTGCTGAGATAAGACGGAAGCGTGTTCAGCAGCTGCGCGCGTTCTCCAAATGGCAGTGGCACGTGGACGAGGTTTTCGTGAAGGAGAATGGCAAGAGGCACTACCTCTAGCGGGCTGTAGATCATGAGGGCGACGTGCTGGAAGCCGTTGTCACCAAGAGCCGAAACAAGCAGGCCGCATTGAAATTCCTCAGGAAATTGATGAAGCGGCACGGCAAAGCTGAAGAAGTATTCACCGATCGCTTCGCTTCTTACAGGGCGGCGCTCAGAGATTTGGGTGCACTCGAAAAACAAAGAACGGGCGGGTGGCTCAATAACCGCGTCGAGAATTCGCATCTTCCATTTCGACGACGCGAACGCGCCATGCTGCGTTTCATGCGTATGCGAAGTTTGCGGAAATTCGCCTCAGTCCACTCCTCTGTCTGCAATCACTTCAACTAGGAAAGATCGCTCGCCAGCCGAGACACCTTCAAGGTGGCACGCACCGCCTCTCTTTCCGAGTGGCATGGTCTTTGTGCCGAATAAAGGACAGCTCTATTGGTCTAGCTGAGATTGGTTCGAATGTGTCTAACAGCACCGATCAGGTAACGTCCTAGATCTTATTGTTGTTTGAAATCACATTCGAATGCGGACTCTGACCGAACGCCTAGGCTACTGCACGATCATACACGAAAGGCGACTTTCGGCATGCTGCACTGCGTCATGCTAACGCTCTGCCAATGTCCGCATTGGGCCGTCGTTGTTTGCGAAGGATCAGCTCGGCATATGGATGCTGGAACGCAGCCGATGGCAGGAGTGAGCCCAAATTGACCAATACTGCGGTCTGCACGAGCGGGCTACGCACCGACGTCAGGAACATCCGAGTAAACTGTCGGATGTCCGGATAGAAGGTGACCAGCCTAATCAAGATTGAACTTGGCGATGTCAAATCAACGCGTCGTTAGCTTAGCGCCGCATGTTTCCGCTATGTGTTTGCGCCAGCCTTTAACGAAGTCCCGGGCGATGCTGAGTTTCGCGTTGCTCGCCGAGTGGATCGCGAAGAAGCCCCTCTGGCCTGCATCCCAGCCCGGCAGAATATTCAGCAGATCGCCCTGCTCCAACGCCTGTAAAACAGCGAAATCGGGAAACACCGCAAACCCAATGCCCTTGTCCAATAGTTCCCGAATAAGTTGTCCGCTGTTAACGGCGATGCTTTTGGCTGGGGTAATCCGCTCACTCCTACCGTCCAACCGGGGGTACAGTAGCAAATCAGAGGTCAACGTTGGAGGCCGAAGCCAGCAAAGATTCTTCAGATCCATCGGAGCCGACATCTGTCGAAAGAACCTTGGTGATGCGCAGAGAATACCGGTGGTCTGGAACATGAGCTGCGCCCCCTTGGCTGGGGTATCCAGATCCGAAATCCGCAGTAGCAGATCGTAATGCTCTTCAATCGGGTCCCGTAGTTCATCGGACAGATCTATCTCCAGTTCGACACCGGGACATTGTTTGCGATACAGACCAATGTATCCGGCGAACGTGGAACCAATGTATCCGGCGAACGTGGAAGAAGCGATGGCCGTGGGAGCGGAAATGCGCAGCCGTCCGACCGGGTTGTTGCTGTTACCTTGCGCCTCCTGTGTTGCTCCTTCTATCCGCTCAAGAGCGCCCACAAGTTCCTGAAAATAAACCTTCCCTGCGTGGGTCAAGGTCAATTTCCTGATCGAGCGATAGAGCAACTGCGTGCCAAGTTGCGCCTCTAACGTGCTAACCGCCTGGCTCACCACTGAGGGAGACAGATGTAGGACACGCGCGGCTCCCCGAAAGGAACCCTCATTCACGACAGCCACAAAGATAGCGGCAGGTTTCAGTAGATCGATATTATTCAACATTTCCGAACAATCAGTTTTTCTGATCGTATCTTATTCCTAATAACCGGGCGTCGTAAGTCCTTCACAACAACAAACGAGGAAATCATGGCACAGAAACTGCTGATCACTGGCGCCAACGGCAAGATGGGCCGCATCGTAACTGACATCCTGGTCACCAAGCTTGAGCACAAGCCGGAGGACATCGTGTTGACGACGCGCGATGTATCAGCTCTGCAAGAGGCTCGGGACATGGGCTTTGATGTCCGCGAAGCAGATTTCGCGCGGCCCGAGACGCTGGACGCAGCCTTTGCTGGAATTGACCGCCTTTTGCTGATCAGTATTGACGTTATCGGGCAGCGTGTCGAATTGCACACCAATGCGGTCCGGGCGGCTGAACGAGCGGGCGTCAAGCATATTACCTACACCTCCATGCCGTCACCCGATACCTCACCCATTGTCTTTGCACATGAGCACCAGGGCACCGAACAGGCCATCGCCGACAGCCAGATCCCGGCCTGGACCGTCTTGCGGAACAACTGGTATTTTGAAAGCTTCATAGAGTTCTTCTCCTCCATTCTGACAACCGGCACTTGGCTGACCTCTTCTGGCAACGGTAAAATTGCACAGATTGCGCGTGCAGACCTCGCTCTGGCTGCAGCAGTTTCCGTCTCGAACGGGGGTGAAGGGCAGTCAGTTCTGACGCTAAACGGACCACAGGCGTTGACAGCTGAGGATATGGCGCGGGTGATCTTTGCGGAGATCGGCACAAAGATCTCAGTGATCCATCACGACGATGACGACCTGAAAGCAAAACTTGAGAGCTTCGGCGTCCCGCTGGAGGCTGTGAGTATAGCGGTATCGTTTGAGCAACACAACCGCGAGGGGCTCTCGAGTGGCAACAGTGCAGATTTCGAAGCTCTCATAGGAGAGCGCCCGCAGTCCTTTGCCGACTGGTTGAAGGCAAACAGAGATGTACTGATATCGGTTGCCTCTGCTGCGCAGTGACGGTCAGTCGCAAGCGGATAAGGGGCAGTCATCCTGTCCTTATAGAGACTGGTTCGAATTTGTCTGACAGCACCTCTCCGAGGTCCGGAAAGGAGCCAGTGCCTATTTAATGCTGAACAATGACGAACTGGAACGATGCGCAGGAAGCGGACGTTGCAAAGCTTGGCGGTCGGCCCATTGTGGGCATTCGTTGAGCTACTGTAATAGATCCAAACCAGAAATTCCGTCTCGACAGTATCGTTTTGTAACGTCCAATTTATCTAGATCTGTTAGCTATTCGCTTCATTTATCCCCACTGCACTGGGTGTGGCTTTCACCTCTTCCAACATCGAAAAAACTTCGGCTTTCCAACCCGCTTTGATCTTCAAAGCCAATTGAGACGGTGGTCGGTGGTCGGGCTCAAGGATTGCATATTCGTATCTGAGCGGTTTTTCGAACGGTAAGAACACAACCTTTCCGTTAGACAGGTTCAGTTCTTGTTCAGTGGCAACGGTCAATGGGTCCACGATCGAATAACACTGTCCTGAACTCACAAAGGGTATCAAGGGCAGAAAGTACTGACAGGTCACCGTTGGATTGTAATTAGCGAATACATCCTGAAACTCTTGCCGAATTTTGCGCTGAAACGGGTGCGTGGCATGCAACCCTCCCATTGGGACCCCATCGAGATCGGAAATGGATACGGTCCTGCGCGAAGCAAGCGGGCTGGCACGATCAACGGCGCAAAAACAGTCTGCTCGTATCAGTTCTGTTGAATACTGAGGCTCTTTCCCGGTCGAATGCTCGAAATCTGCGAAGCCGAAATCAATATTCTGCGTGCCCGCAAGCTCCATAATCTGAGGCGAACTGCGCGTAGATAATGTGATACGTATCTCAGGGTTCTCGCCGACCGATTGGCTGATGAAACGGGGGAAAAGAAAAGCGGACGGGCCTGGCATTGTCGCGATATTCAAGCTGCCGGAATGCCCCTTGATCAACCCTTCCATTGTGCTGGAAATTGTCGCAAGGCGGTCCAGAATACCTGTGGTTTCGGCCAAAAGGTAGTGCGCTTCGGGGACAGGGACCAATCGCCGCCCTTTACGCTCGAACAGTGTCAGGCCAAGGGTCTTTTCAAGGTTCTTCAAGGCCAGACTGATCGCAGGCTGGGTACGGTTCAGTTTCTTGGCGGTTTGAGAGATGGAGCCGGTCTCCATCACCTCACGAAAAACGGTCAGCTGTGTAAGGTTCATGGTCAATATATAAGCTAAACCTTAGTTTTGTGAAATATAACAAATTTGTATTTATGAGAATTGCCACTACGCTTGCAGGATCGAAATTCGGCCAAACCGAATCCGACGATCCAACAAGGGAGATGATGATGAAATTTGTGAAATGTTTGACCGGACTGGCCCTGGCAGGCGCGCTTGCCGCCCCGGCGCTGGCGCAAGACCCAACCTTTTTCCGCATCGGCACAGGTGGCGCAGGCGGAACCTACTTCCCCATCGGCGGCACCATCGCAAACGGTATCTCCGCCCCTCCGGGCTCGCGCCCGTGCGAAGAGGGCGGCCAGTGTGGCGTACCCGGCCTGATTGCGATTGCACAATCCACCACCGCATCCGTTTTCAACAACGCCGCCGTTCAGAACGGTGAGCTTGAGGCCGGTCTGGCCGCGGCCGACGTAACGCGCTCGATGTATCTGGGAGAAGGCAAATTTGAGGGCAAACCCCACCCCAATCTGCGCATCGTGGCCAACCTGTTCCCCGAAGACCTGCATCTGGTTCTACCCGCAGGTCAAACGATCAACGATCTGAGCGATCTGGAAGGCAAGCGCGTGGGTATCGCGCAAGCTGGTTCCGGTACACAAGTTGCCGTGCTGCAGATGCTGGATGCCTGGGGCGTAAACCGGGACAATATGGATGAGGCCGAGCTGAACAACAGCCAAAGCGCCGAGCGTCTGGCTGACGGTCAGTTGGATGCCTATTTCTATGCCGCAGGCTGGCCCGTTGCCGCGATGGTGCAGCTGTCGTCAACCAAGGGCATGAACCTGCATTCCTTCACCGACGAAGACATGGCAAAGATCAACGAGATCATCCCGGCCTATATTCCCTCGACCATCCCAGGGGGCGTTTATGAAGGCATTGACGGTGAGACTAAGACCCCTGCGGTCAGCGCGATGCTGGTGGTGTCCTCGGAACTGTCCGACGAACTAGTATATGGCCTGACCAAAGCCCTGTGGAACGACAATACCCGCAAGTTGCTGGACAATGGTCACGCCAAGGGCAAGCAGATTACACCTGACACGGCGCTGGATGGTGTCGAGGCGCTGGGTGTGCCGCTGCATCCGGGCGCCGAGAAGTTCTATAAAGAAGCCGGTCTGCTTCAGTAAACGTAGCTTACTGACACTTGTCGTCGGTGCCCCTGCGCGGGGCACCGCACTCTGGAATTATGCGAAATCGGGGGGCCATCATGTCCGAGACCCAGAAACTTGATGACCACGAACTGACGGCCGAAGAGCTGGCCGCCATCGAAGAACAGTTCGATGAGGGCGCCGCCGTCCGGCAGGTCACGCCCACCGCAGGCAAGGTGCTGCGCGTCGTTGCCCTGATCCTTGCGTTCTACGAATTCTTTACGGCCGGTTTTGGTTTACCTGCAGACCATTGGCATATGGGCATCTATCTGGCCCTGCTGTTCATTCTGGTCTACGCGACAATTCCGATTATCGGATCCCAAAACCTCTATGCGCTCAAGGTCAGCCGGTTCCGTATCGGCAACATCCCTCTGTACGACTTGGTCTTTATGGCGCTGGGGATCATCGCGGCGCTGTATGTTGGGGTCGCCTGGCGCGGAATTCCGTTTCTGGGGATCGAGGAACAGACGTTCCGAATGGGCAACCCGAATAACTATGATGTTTTGCTTGGCGTGGTCATCATCCTACTGGTACTGGACATCGCGCGCCGCACGCTGGGTTGGGTGCTGCCACTGATCATCTGTGTGTTTATCTCATACGCGCTGCTTGGACCGTACTTTCCCGGCCTGCTGCAACATCCCGGTGTGAACTTCAAAACCTTCGTGTCGTCGATGTATTTTCCGCAGGAAGGCATCTATGGCGTCACCCTCTGGGTCGTCTCGACCATCGTGTTCCATTTCGTCCTGTTCGGTGTAATCGCGCAGCGCACAGGGTTGGGACAACTCTTCATCGACAACGCAACGATTTTGGCGGGCCGTTATACCGGCGGTCCGGCAAAAGTGTCGGTGGTATCCTCGGCATTCTTCGGCACGATCTCGGGCTCTTCGGTGGCCAACACCGTTTCGACCGGCGCGCTGACCATTCCCAACATGAAGCGTCTAGGATACCCCGGCCATTTTGCTGGCGGTGTCGAGGCCGCATCCTCGGCAGGAGGACAGATCACCCCGCCGATCATGGGCGCCGCGGCCTTCATCATGGCCGAGTTCCTTGAAGTGCCCTATACGACCATCGTGATCGCGGCAATCTTCCCTGCGATCCTGCATTATGTCGGTGTCTTTGCAGTGGTGCACCTGATGGCGCGCAAGCTGAACCTGAAAGGGCTGGCCAAAGAGCAGTTGCCGCAACTCAAGGCCGTCTGGGCTGAAGGTTGGGCCAATATTGTGCCTCTTATCGGTCTGCTGGTGGTCTTGTTCACCGGCTACACCCCGTTCATGTCAGCCTTCTGTGGCATCTCTCTTGCCGTTATCGCGGGCATGTCGCGCCTGAAACAACCTCCGACACTGATCTACGCAGTGGCGTTCCTGGCCTTTGTGTTGTGGAAATTCTCGGATGGCGGGTTCGATCTGACGATGACGGCGATCCTGTGTGGATTGTCGGTGATTGCTACGCTGAACCCGCAAAAACGGATCGAAGTGCCGGAGATGCTGCAAGCAGTTGAACTGGGCGTGAAATACTCATTGGCAGTAGGTGCCGCTGCGGCTGCGGTCGGCATCGTGGTCGGTGTGATCAACACAACCGGGATCGGGTTCCGCATCGGATTCATGGTGACACAGGGCGCGGGCAATTTGGCGGCGGATCTGTACAACATGATCTCGTTCGGCAGCTTCCAACTATTTGCGATGGAAGACCTACAACTGTTTATCTCGCTGGTCTTCATCGCCATCGTCTGCATCCTGATGGGCGCAGGCATCCCGACTACAGCGCTTTACATCATGCTGGTTTCCGTGGCGCAGCCCGCTCTGGCGCAGTTGGGTGTTCCGCCTATCGCGAGCCACTTGTTCGTGCTTTATTATGGCGTGGTATCTGAGATCACACCGCCGGTCTGCACGTCCGCCTATGCGGCGGCGGCCATTGCGAACTCAAACCCATTCCGAACCGGTTTGTCCGCCTTTACACTAGGGCTGGGTAAAGTCATCGCGCCGATGGCATTCGTCTACGCTCCGGTTCTGCTGTTTGTGTCCTCAACTGGGTTCAATCTATGGGAGTTCACTTATACCGCGACCAGTTGCATCGCTGGTGTCATTGCCCTGTCCGCAGCCGTGGTTGGTTACTGGTTGAAACCACTGAACCTCGCGTCGCGTGTTCTGATGGCAATCGCAGGGGTGATCTTTGTTGCACCGAGCCTGACAGCTGACTTAATCGCTCTGGCCGTGGCCTCACCGGTCATCGTCACCCAGTTGATCGCGCGCAATCGCAGCCAGTCGCCGGCCTGATACGATGACAGAGCAAGTCACGATCATCGGCGCAGGGATCGTCGGCATCTGTTGCGCACTGTCTCTACAAGAGCGGGGAATACCAGTCCGCCTTGTAGACCGGGGCGACCCGGGGCAAGAAACCTCGTTCGGAAATGCGGGCGTGGTGTCACCCTGGTCGATCATTCCGCAGGCCGTTCCAGGCATTTGGAAGAAACTCCCCCAAATGCTGTTGGACCCGAAAAGCGCACTTTCGGTCCGGGCTTCCTTCTGGCCGAAGATGATCCCGTGGGGATTGCGCTTTCTGGGTAAGTCCGGCGAAAAGACTGTGCGCGAAGTCTCGGATGCGATGGAAATTTTGTGCCATCCGTCCATCGACCTATACCGTAGGCACCTGGAAGGCACTGGGCACGAAAACCTGATCGCCGACAGCTACTATATCCACGCCTTCCGTAACCCGGAAGAGGCCAACCTAGACGGGCTAGGTTATTTGATCCGTCGGGAAAAAGGCGGCGAGTTGGAGCGTGTCGACGGTGCGGAGCTACGGCGACTGGAACCCGCGCTGTCGGAGGAATTCAAGGCCGCGATTGTGATCAAAGGCCAGGCGCGAGCAACCTCTCCGGGACGATTGGGCGCTGTTCTTGCCGAAAAAGCGCGTGCGCAAGGGGCCGATTTCGTGCGAACCGAAGTCACTAAGCTGATCCATGTCAAAGGAGGTGATTGGCAGCTTGCCACATCGCAAGAAACGTTGCACTCGCGCTATGTCGTCCTTGCGGCCGGAGTGTGGTCTGCCGACCTGCTGAAACCCCTCGGACTACCCGTACCGCTAGTGGCCGAGCGGGGCTACCATGTCGAATTCCCAAGCCCTTCAGCAGCGCTGAACAATTCGGTCATGGATGTGGATGCAAAGATCGTCGCAAGTTCGATGCTGGGCGGCCTGCGGGTTGCCGGCACGGCTGAATTTGGCAGTGTTGATGCTCCAGCCGATCCGCGAAAGGAAAAGATATTGACCGATCAGGCCAAGTCTTTGGTGCCGGACCTTAATACAGGCGAAGCACAGTTCTGGATGGGACGGCGTCCCTCTTTTCCCGACAGCCTGCCCGCGATTGGACCGCTCAATGGCAAGGAAGGGCTCTACGCCGCGTTCGGGCATTCTCACTACGGATTGATGATGGCTCCTAAGACCGGAGAGCTTGTGGCGGATCTCGTGTCGGAACGCAGCCCAAATATCAATCTGGACCCATTCTCGCTGGCCCGATTCTAAATCTCCAATTCGAAAGGACCTAAGCACCATGCCAATTTACGAGGGCGGCCAAAACATCTGCGGGGCTTCGATCGGGGTTTTGTGCCTTGAAAGCTATTTCCCCAAACCGCCCGGACATATCAAGAATCCATCCAGCCTGCCATTTCCGGTGCTCTATGAAATGATCGACGGCATCACCGTCCCAACTCTGCTAAACAACCCAACACCCGAGTTGCTCGCTCCGTTTATTGAGGGCGCACAACGGCTTGAGGCCGAGGGCGTTCGAGCCATCACGGGAAGCTGTGGTTTTCTGGCCTTGTTTCAAAAGGAATTGGCAGCAGCAGTTTCTGTGCCTGTCTTTGCTTCAAGTCTGATCCAGGTACCTCTGGCATTTCACATGACCGGCGCGAATGCCCCGGTGGGCGTGCTGACCGCAGATGCGTCAGCCCTGACGCCAAAGCATTTCGAAGGCGTCGGCGCGGCTGGTATTCCCGTCGCGGTGCAAGGGTTGGAGGACACTAGCGAATTCGCCGAGGTGATCTTGCGAAACACACGGACCCGCATGGACACCGACCTGATTGAAGCTGAAGTCCTTAAAGCGGCGCGGCGACTGAAACACCGGGTACCAGAAGTTCGGTCTCTGGTTCTGGAGTGTACGGATTTGCCGCCGTATGCTGTGCGCCTTCAGGACGAGCTGCAACTTCCTGTCTTCGATTTGACGACACTGGCGCAGATGGCGCATACCGTTGCGACGCGCAAAACCTATGCCGGCATTATGCCTTGGGCGTAAAGGAACAGCAGTATTGCACGGGACTTGGGGGATTTGAGTGTCCGCTGACCTAACCATCCTGATGGCCGCCATAAGGCTTGGCGCAATGCTGCAAGTCGGCGTTGGTATCGGGTTTAGCATTATTGCCGGCCCGCCAATGATGATACTGCTTGGTACGTCGACAGCAGTTCCCGTACTGCTGCTATTGAACACCGTCGTTTCAGCGGTCGCGACAGATCGACATGTGCTCAAGACCGACCGCAAGACAATTCGTACGGCAATCATCGGTTGCCTCGCCGGAGTGCTAGCAGGTCTCTTCGTTTACCCATGGCTGAGCGAGGCGTTTGTCCTAACCCTGACGGCCAGCCTGTTGCTGATCGGGCTTGTGACGACCTTGCTACCGTCGCGCACTTCCATTGGAACAGCAGGGTTTTCGACCGTTTCCGGCTTGTCCGGGCTGGCGACTGTTTGGGCCGCGACACCAGGCCCGTTAATGGTTTTCGGATTGATTGCGAAAGGCCGCCCAGCCAAAGAGGTTGCCAAGCTGGTTCAACCCATTGCGCTGGTGGCGTACGGCATCGCATTCCTCTTGCACAGCCTGTCCGAGACGCAAGCCTTTGCCTATGGCCCGCAGTTATGGAGCTTTGTCGCGCTCACACTGGTCGGCAGTCTTTTGGGTCGTGCAGTTGGGCCCCACTTACCGCAGACCTTGGTCATAACAGCTATACGCGTGGTTTCACTGATAGCCTGCGGCGTTCTTTTTCATCGCGCATTTACGATTGCGTAATCTCGAAGGGCAGACGATGTCACAAGAAAGCAAACTGGATAATTTTCCAAGAGCCCAACTCATGTCAGGTCCAACCCCACTGGAGCGGCTGGAGAGATTGTCATCGGAATTGGGCATCGACCTCTGGCTGAAACGCGATGACCTGACCGGGCTTGGGTTTGGTGGCAATAAAACGCGGCAGCTTGAGTTCTACTTTGGCGATGCCCTTCGACAAGGTGCTGACACCATTCTGATCACCGGTGCAGTTCAGTCGAACTTTGTCCGATCCGCGGCGGCCGCGGCGGCTAAACTGGGCATGCAATCCGTGCTGCAACTGGAGGAGCGCGTGCCAGAAATGGGCGAGGAATACTACAGCTCCGGAAATGTGCTGCTGGCAAAGATTTTGGGCGCCGAACATATGAGCTATCCGGAGGGTGAAGACGAAGCCGGAGCAGATGCTGCGCTGCACGCGCGCGCCACCGAGCTGAAAGCGGAGGGGCGTAGACCTTATGTGATTCATCTGGGATTGAACCATCCACCCTTGGGGGCCTTGGGCTATGTCGTCGCCGGGCAGGAGTTGTGTCAGCAGATGCCGGATTTCGACGCGGTCGTCGTTCCCTCAGGCAGCGGTGCAACGCATGGAGGCTTGTTGATCGGGCTAGCGCTGGCAGAGAATACCTCTTCTGTGTTCGGCGTCTGCGTGCGCCGGGATTGCGACAAGCAAAAGGCCCGAATGTATACTGTCCTGCAGAAACTAGCGGACTTGCTGAACATCGACGCAGTACCTTTGCAGGACAGGATCAATGTTCTGGATGATGCTCTCTCCCCCGGTTACGGCAAGCTAAGTGGAATGACACGAGCGGCATTGGAAAAGATGGCGCGCACCGAAGGAATTTTCCTTGACCCCGTCTATACCGCGAAAACCTTCGCAGGGTTGTTGCACTTGGTGCGTACAGGAGGCATTCAACCCGGGCAGAAAGTTGTCATGCTGCATACGGGCGGGTTGCCTGCACTCTTTGGATACCAAAACGAGTTGGTAAGCGACCTATCCTAAACCCACCGATAACCACCCCAAACTTCCCCTACTGGAAAGACACAAAACATGACCATCACCCGGATCGAAACCGGCCAACGTATGAGCCGTATCTTCAAGTACAACGGCGTTGCCTACCTATGCGGCCAAACCTCCGACGCACCTACAGTAGCCGAACAAACACGCGATATCTTGGCAAAGGTTGAAGACCTGTTGGCCAAAGCCGGGAGCGACAAGACTCGCATCCTGAAATGCGAAATCTGGCTGGCCGACATGACGGACTTTGCCGAGATGAACGCTGTTTGGGACGCCTGGGTGCCCGAAGGTCACGCTCCAGCCCGCGCCTGCGGAGAGTCCAAGCTCGCGCGTAGTGTTTTGAAAGTGGAAATGATTGTAACGGCAGCCTGTGACTGAGCCGCTATCGGGGGGGGGCTGCATAAGACTAGGCTCAGGCCTCATAGTCAATAGATGAGCAAAGCGGCGAGAGCGATTGCTGAGAGGAAAACTTTGGGGCATCTGTCGTACCGCGTCGCCACACGGCGCCAGTCCTTCAATCTGCCAAACATGATCTCGATCCGGTTGCGGCGTTTGTAGCGGCGCTTATCGTATCTCACCTTCGTCTTGCGCTGTTTGCGGCCTGGGATGCACGCGCGTATCCCTTTGTCTTTCAACGCTTCTCTGAACCTGTCGGCGTCATTTCCGTGATCTCCGAGTAACCAGTCGATTTCCGGCAAGCTGCTCAGTAACGCTCGCGCACCGATGCAGTCGCTGACCTAACCGGCGGTGACGAAAAGGTTCAACGGGCAACCTTGGCTATCACAGATCGCGTGCCGTTTGGCTTTCATGCCACCCTTGGTTCAGCCAGTCAGGCGTCCACGCCCCCCTTTTATGCCCAGGCCGGGCGCCGTGCGATGGGCCTTCAGGTAAGTGGCGTCGATCATGACTGTTTTCTCCTCACCGTGATCGGCAGCAAGGTCAGCCATCATCCGAGCGAAGATGCCCTGTTCGTGGCGGCACTCGAACCAGTGGCGTTGCCGCTCACCTCCACCGCTTCCAACGATTGTAGAGGGTTCTCTGATTGCGGCCTTGTCAAGCGTGGGAGGGTGATGTCCATCTGGGGTCATGGTTCTCTCCGAGGTCGCATTGAGCGCCTCATGATGGTTTTTGGTGGCGGATCGTCTCAAATGTCTTGTGCAGGGTGTGGCACCTGGCCGTCCCATACTCTACAGCGAGATCAATCAACCTCCGTCCCGTCGGGACTGCGCTCCACGCTTCAGACGCGGGAACTCAGATCAGGCGATGGCCTCCTTTGTCCATTGAAAGTCGGTTTCATTTTTCCAGAGCGTCAGCATAAGCACGGCGACTTTGCGGGCCGTCGCGACCGCCGCCTTGCGAAAGCCGCGCCGCCCGGCCAATCGCACGGCCCAGCTTTTCAGCCGCGAGAAACGTTTCACCTGGTGGATCACGCATGACACCGCCTCGAACAGCAGTCCGCGCATCGCACCGTCACCGCATTTCGAGACCCGCCCCGACCAATCCACCTCGCCAGACTGATATCACTTTGAGGTCAGCCCAAGAAAAGCACCCACATCCGACGCCCGGCTGAACCGACTGGGATCATCAACCGGGGCTATGAAGCTGAGCGCATTGACCGGAC
>NZ_JBQFQR010000021.1:0-67153 GCF_056536985.1 Ruegeria sp. CH8
CAACCAGCAAAATCAACCATCTTGCCACCCAACTCAACATGCAAGTCATACAAAGGCGTGCGCTTTACTTCAGTCATGGGTCTAACCTTTCAATCAGCGAGACTGGTCACGAACGACCATGACGGTGCAATGCGCATTGCGCACAACACGGGCGAGGTTCGGGCCAATCTCATAATTCGGGAAATCACCCTTGGTCGATGCCATGACGATCAGATCAAAGCCGTCCTTGTAGGCAAGCTTCAGGATTTCACGGTAGACACTGCCTTCTTCGACGTGGATCGCCACGTCGGAGGCATTGCCATGATCTAGAATGGCCTGAACCGCGCCCCGCACGTGGTCTTTGGCACCGGCACCATAATTGGCGGGCAGGTTTGGCAGTTGGATGATCTCGGGGATGACGGCGACCGCATGCAATTCGGCGCCGTAGAACTTTGCCTGTTCCAATGCGACCGGCAGGGCATTTTTCCACGAGCGGTCGTCGGTGTGATCAATGGGCAGCAGGATTTTCGTGGCCATCAAGTCTCTCCTCGAGATATGGAATTCTGTTTCAAAATCGGGAGGCCGGGCTGGCCCCCCATATGTTGTCAAAGATTATTCGGCAGGCGTGCCGCCGGGCTCTTCGGACTTGCCGCCCGACGCGAAGAACTCTTTCGTCAGTTTGAAGACGATCGGGCTCAGCAGGGCCAGGGCGATCAGGTTCGGGATAGCCATCATGGCGTTCAGCGTGTCCGCCAGCAGCCAGATGAAACCCAGATCCGCTGTTGCGCCGAAGTAGATCGCGACGATCCACAGAACGCGGTAAGGCATCAGGGATTTGACACCCAGCAGGAACTCAACGCATTTCTCGCCATAGAACGACCAGCCGAGGATGGTGGTGAAGGCGAAGATCGACAGCGCAATTGCGATCAGGTGACCGCCGCCCGGTAGCGAGGTTGCGAAGGCCAGCGAGGTTAGGGCCGCGCCCGACTCACCCGAAGTCCACGCACCCGACGCGATGATCGCCAGACCGGTGATCGAGCAGACGATGATGGTGTCGATGAACGTGCCCAGCATCGCGATCAGGCCCTGGTTGACCGGACCCTTGGTCTCAGCCGCTGCGTGCGCGATCGGGGCCGAGCCCAGCCCGGCTTCGTTCGAGAACACACCACGTGCCACACCAAAGCGAATGGCGGCCCAGACGGCTGCGCCTGCAAATCCACCTTCGGCGGCCGATGGGGTGAAGGCATAGGTGAAGACCAGAGACAGTGCGTTTCCGATTTCGGCGATGTTAATGATCAGAACCAGCAGGCCCGCGATGATATAGGCGATCGCCATGAACGGAACCAGCTTACCGGCAACCGCACCAATACGGGTGATACCACCCAGAATAACGGCTGCGGTCAGGACCATCAGGACAACGCCGGTAACCGAGGTGTTCACGCCGAAGTTCGATTCCAGAACCTGCGCCACACCATTGGCCTGAACGCCGTTGCCAATACCGAAGGCTGCAATTGCGCCGAACAGTGCGAAGGCGACGCCCAGCCAAGCCCATTTCGCACCCAATCCGTTCTTGATGTAGTACATCGGGCCGCCGACGAAGTTGCCCAGCTCGTCTTTTTCACGGTACTTCACCGCGCAGACGGCTTCGGCATATTTGGTGGCCATGCCCACCAGGGCGGTCATCCACATCCAAAACAAAGCGCCCGGACCGCCCAGGAAGACAGCAGTGGCCACACCGGCGATGTTACCCGTACCGATGGTCGCCGACAGCGAGGTCATAAGCGCGTTGAATGGACTGATTTGCCCTTCGCCCTGACCCTCACGGCCTTTGAACAGCAGGCTGAAGCCTGTGCCAATGCGCAGGATCGGCATGAATTTCAGCCCGACCTGCAGGAAGAAGCCAACGCCGAGGATCAGAACCAGCATCAGCGGCCCCCACACGACGCCATTGATGGCCCCTACGATTGAATTTAACGCTTCCATGGTATTCCTCCCTAGTGCGTCTGGTTTATGCCCCGGCGATGGCCCGTTGGCGGGCCTGCTTGAGGGCGGCAAAGTCTTCGTCCGCGTGGAATGACGAACGGGTCAACGGCGTGGCCGACACGTGCAAAAAGCCTTTGGAGCGGGCGATTTGCTCCAACTGAGCGAACTCTTCCGGTGTCCAGAACCGATCAATCGGATGATGTTTCGGGGTCGGCTGCAGGTATTGACCGACCGTCAGAAAATCGACATTGGCAGCGCGCAGATCATCCATCACTTGGCGCACATCACTGAGGCTTTCGCCCAAGCCGACCATCAGGCCGGACTTGGTAAAGAGCTCAGGGTTTGCGCGCTTGGCATCGTCCAACAGGCGTAAAGACGTATAGTATCGCGCGCCGGGACGAACCGTCGGATAGAGATGCGGCACCGTTTCCAGATTGTGGTTGAACACGTCGGGCGCAGCCTGAAACAGAATATCAGCGGCGTCACCCTTGCCCAGAAAATCGGGTGTCAGCACCTCGACAGTGGTGCCCGGGTTCTGGTGTCGAACCGCGCGAATTGTCTGGGCGATGTGCTCGGCCCCGCCGTCGACCAGATCGTCCCGGTCCACGGATGTAATCACCACATGGCGCAGCCCCAGTTTCTTGACTGCCACCGCAACGCGACCGGGTTCGAAAGCATCCAGCGCATCGGGACGACCTGTCGAGACGTTGCAAAAGGAACAACCCCGCGTGCAGACCTCACCCATGATCATCATAGTCGCGTGGCGCTTGGACCAGCACTCACCGATATTCGGACAAGCCGCCTCTTCACAGACAGTCGCGAGATCGTGGTCGCGCATCAGGCGACGTGTCTCGTAATACTCGGCGCTTTCGATCTTTTTCCGGCGAATCCACTTGGGTTTGCGCTGGACCACGCTGTCGACCTTTTTGGCCTTTTCCGGGTGGCGCGGGCGAAGCTGGACGGTCATCTGGCTGATCTCCCTTAAGCGTGTATCGCGCGGCCCATGGCGTCGAGGCAGGCTTCCTTGACCGCCTCTCCCATGGCAGGGTGTGCGTGACAGGTGGCGGCAACCTCGGCGACGGTTACGCCTTTCGTCATCGCCAGAACCAGTTCGGCGATCAGGTCACCGCCATGTGCGCCACAGATATGAGCGCCCAGAATTCTGCCATTCGGATCGGTAAGCACCTTGACTGCGCCGTCGGTTTCCCCGGTCGAGCGTGCGCGCGAATTCGCCATGAACGCGAACTTGCCGACCGCGTATTCGGTACCCGCGTCTTTCAGCGCTTCTTCTGTCGCCCCGACCGAGGCAACTTCGGGGTCGGTATAAACGACGCCTGGAACAGTGTTGTAGTCCACGTGACCGTCCTGCCCGGCCAGCATCTCTACGCATGCGACGCCATCTTCCTCGGCCTTATGTGCCAGCATCGGGCCGGGAATGCAGTCGCCAATCGCATAGATGCCAGGCACTGATGTGCGGAAGGTGCCGTCCACCTGAACAAATCCGCGCGGGTCAAGGACCACTCCCAGTTCTTCCAGCCCAAGCCCGCGCGTGACGGGACGGCGTCCGACGGCGATCAGAACCTTGTCGGCCTCAATCACCTCTTCCTTGTCTTTGCCAACCCGATCCAAAGTAAGCGTAAGCCCGGCGTCGGATTTTTTGACGGACTTGAGCGCGCGACCCAACTGGAATTTCAGCCCTCGCTTCGACAGCGCCCGCTGCGCCAGTTTCGCGATCTCGCCATCGATGCCGGGCAGCACGCGGTCGAGATATTCAACAACGGTGACCTTGGCGCCCAATCGCGCCCAGACCTGACCCAGTTCCAACCCGATCACCCCGGCGCCGACGACAACCAGATGGTCGGGAACGGTTTCCAGCCTGAGTGCCCCGGTCGAGCTGAGGATGTCCTGCTCGTCAATCTCCATCCCGTTCAGAGGGGTCGGTTCCGAGCCGGTGGCGATCAGGATGTTCCGGGCCTCATAGACTTCATCGCCCACCTTGACCTGCCCGTCGGCGGGGATACTGGCCCAGCCTTCGATCAGTTCTACGCCGTTTTTCTTGAACAGGAACGCGATGCCCTTGGTCAGATCGCCGACGATCTTGTCCTTGCGCCCCATCATCGCGGGCACATCGATGCTGGCCCCCTCGACCGCAATGCCATGGGAGGAGAGATGTGCAAGTTCGGCATATTTGGCCGAGGAGGTCAGCAACGCTTTGGAGGGGATGCACCCTACATTCAGACAGGTTCCGCCCAGTGCGCCGCGCCCCTCGACGCAGGCCACCTTCAGCCCCAGCTGAGCCGCGCGGATGGCCGCAACATAGCCGCCCGGGCCGCCCCCGATGACAATAAGATCGTAGGTCATTTCTTGGTCTTTCAGTAGATCGGATGGCTTGCGCACAGGGCGCGGACTTTTTCGCGGGTCGCTTGTTCGACAGTCGCGTCGCCGTCGGGCGACTGTGCCAGCGCGTCCAGAACGTCACCAATCAGATGCCCGATCTGTTTGAATTCCTCCGGACCAAAGCCGCGGCTGCATCCAGCCGCCGTGCCCAGTCGGATGCCGCTGGTGACGGTGGGTTTCTCGGGGTCGCCCGGGACGCTGTTCTTGTTGCAGGTGAAACCGGCACGCTCCAGCGCCGCTTCGGCGTCCTTGCCGGTCACGCCGATGGGGCGAAGGTCGACCAGCATCAGGTGGTTCTCGGTTCCGCCCGAAACGATATCACAACCGCGCGCCATCATGACATTGGCCAGAGCCGAGGCACTATCGACCACGCTCTGCATGTAGTCCTTGAATTCGGGCTTCAGCGCCTCGCCAAAGGCCACTGCCTTACCCGCGATCACGTGCATCAACGGACCGCCTTGCAGACCCGGGAACACGGCCGAGTTTATCTTTTTTGCCAACGCCTCGTCATTTGTCAGGATGATCCCGCCGCGTGGGCCGCGCAAAGTTTTGTGCGTCGTCGAGGTCACGACATGCGCATGACCAACGGGTGACGGGTGCAAACCGGTTGCGACCAGACCAGCAATATGGGCCATATCCGCCAGCAGCCAGGCCCCGACGTCATCCGCGATGGCGCGGAACCGGGCAAAATCAATCTGCTGGGAATAGGCCGAGGCGCCTGCGATAATCATCTTGGGCTTTTCCGCCTTGGCCAGCGCTTCAACCTGATCATAGTCGATCAGCCCGGCATCGGTCAGACCGTATTGCACCGGACGAAACCACTTGCCCGACTGAGCAGGTTTGGCACCGTGGGTGAGGTGCCCACCCGCATCGAGCGACATACCAAGGATCGTGTCACCGGGGCTGAGCAACGCCAGCTTCACCGCCCCGTTGGCCTGCGCGCCGGAATGAGGCTGCACATTGGCGAACGCACAGCCGAATAGCTTTTTAAGGCGCTCGATCGCCTCAACCTCAACCTCATCCACATACTCGCACCCGCCATAATAGCGGCGACCGGGATAGCCTTCGGCATATTTGTTCGTCAGCACGGACCCCTGCGCATCAATCACGGCCTGCGAAACGATATTCTCGGATGCAATGAGTTCGATTTGTTCTGCTTGGCGCTTGCCTTCGCGCGCAATCGACGCAGCGATGACCGGGTCAGCCTTCGTGAGCGATGTAGTGAACATAATTTTCCTCTCGCTGTATATGTGACGTACAAGGGATTTTGTTTCCTATAGTGGAAATATGACTGAAAAGGCAACACTATTCTCGTAAATGTGAAGTTGTGCATGTCAGGAGAATTGTCTAACCTTCTGCAAAGAGTGGAGATTTTGATGGCAGATGAAGCCCCGAACGACGTTTCCGGACCGGCAGATCACGATGACGGGGCGGCTTTGGGCCGGTCGATCCGGGACGCACGCCGCGCAAAAGGCTGGACTTTGGAAGAAGCCGGGCGCGCTGCGGGAATCGGTCGCTCCACCCTTTCGAAGATCGAAAACAACCAAACCCGGCCCAGCTTCGAGATTGTCAGACGGCTGACACAGGCGCTGGACTTGAGCACTCCTCAACTGTTCCTGCAGTCAGGCCAAACAGGCATTTCCGGACGCCGCGACTACACACCGTCCGGCGGCGGCGAGATACGGGATACACCCACCTACCTGCACGAGTTGCTGTGCCCTGAACTGACCAGCAAACGGATGCTGCCATATATCGCGACGATCAAAGCACGGGATGTATCCGAATTTGAAACCTGGATTCGCCACAGCGGCGAAGAGTTCATGTATGTGATCAGCGGAGAACTTACGTTCATCTCGGAACACTACCGGCCTTTGCCGATGAAAGCCGGAGACTCGCTATACTACGACAGCGGCATGGGGCATGGCTGCATCTCGACCAGCAAAGAAGATGCCAAAGTTCTGTGGGTTTCATTGGAGTAGACCAACCATCGCTTCCGCATTGGCCAATGGGATTGGTATCTGTAGTGGCTTGAGATCATAATCCGTTGGGCGCGAGATTATCGCTGTTTCTGGCTCAGATTATCTAAGACTGTAAATCGATTTGGGATCACTTTATTTGAGAACGGGATCAGAATTGTTGAGACGGGCTCACATTGCTGAGAGTGGGACCGTCGGTGTGAGACCAAACCGACGCCATCACAGTGATAACCCTGCCATCCTCATTCGCTCTGCCAGTTCGCGGGTCCGTGCGGGTTCAAGCTGCCCGCTCAGGAAGCGTGTGATCTCGGAAGGCTTGGACTGGAACTGATCCCCAATACCTTCACGGAATAGCCCTGCCGGGGGAGGTGCGGCTCCAGGTCATCGAAGTCGGGTGCCAGCGTGGCCGATACAATGTCCGGGGTGATTGGTTTCAGGCCGGTGCGGAACCCATCCTCCAAAGCCCGGTTAAAAGGATTCGGCAAACTGTAAAGGTGTGGTCAGGCGCTCTGCCAGCAGGTCGAGCGCTGCCGGTTCGATAATCTCGTCAAGTGGGGCGTCGTCCACGGCACACTGATCCAGCAATCAGTCGAGGTAAGCTCGGGCATCTTCGCCCAATCCTTCAAAGGGTAGGGTATCTGTGCGATGGCCGATCTCCTCCATGCCGGATAACAATATCGTCGAACAGGACCACCGGTTCATCAATGCTGGGCTTTAAAGCTTTTGCCTCTGCAACCCTTGATGGAATCGTGGTCGCAAATATGATCCGCGAGGGCCAACTTACGCCCGGAATCTGACTTTTCAATCAATTCGTCGAACTGGCTGCATAAGCAACGGGTTCGGTGTGAACTCATCATTCAGTCAGAATCTTCGCAACAGATCCCAGTCTGCAGCCTAGTCTTTACGGACAATTCGCATGATGCTTTCGACGTTGAAATCCAGCCGTTCGTTCAACGCTTGGTCATCCATCAGGTCGCGTTGAAACAGGTAGGATCCCGTAAATCGGTTCGTAAGATAATAGTAGCCGATAGCGGCGATGGTGATGTTCAACTGCGTTGCATCAATGCCGGGGCGGAATTCACCGAGTTCCTCACCGCGTGTGAGAATGTCCTCTACCATTTCGACCAGTCCTCGGGTGGATTCCAGAAGGCTGGGCAGCGATTTGATATGACGGGCGCGGTGCAGGTTCTCGCTGTTGACCAGGGTGATGAACTCGGGGTTCTTCAGGTAGTATTTCCATGTGAACCGAACTAGGGATTCCAAAGCATCCGAAGGCGACAAGGCCTCAAGGTTCAGTTTGCGTTCGGCGCTTCGGATATCCAGATAGGCGGCTTCCAGTACCGTGCGGAATAGCCCCTCCTTACTGCCGAAATAGTGGTACAACATTCGTTTGTTGGCGTCGGCACGTTCGGCGATTTCGTCTACCCGAGCGCCGCCCAATCCGTGTTTGGCAAATTCCTTCTTCGCGGCCTGCAGGATGCGGGCTTTGGTCGCCTCGGCGTCTCTTTTCTTTTTGATTGTCGTCTTTTCGACCACAGCCACCTCCCTTGTCATGCAGCTGTCCCGGCGCAGCAATTCTGGTCAGAGCATTTCGCACAATTGGCCGAGGTTCTTCAACTGTTCAGTACCAGCCGCCAATTCAGACCGTTCCTGTCCCAGTCTTAACGCTTGACACATCGTTTCGTAAAGAAGTAACTAGTTAGTGCATTAAGGGCGTGCGTGCCGCTGTGCGGGATCGTCGCCGGGGAGGGGTCGACACGGGAACGCCATAGATCCCAAGTGCTGATGGAAAAGGGAGGACGTCATGTCATTCATCAAGAAATACATCGAACAAGAGACGATAACCCGTCGTAACCTGCTGCTGGCATCTGTCTACGGTGTGGGTGGGGTTGCCGTTTCTAGTATGCTGGGCGGCATGGCGCGTGCAGCGATTACCGACCCGACTGTTGCCTGGTCGTATCGCAACCGGACGAACCCCTACTGGAACGAAATCGTTTCTGGTGGTGAGGCCTTTGTGGAGAGCCTCGGCAAACCCAAGGATTTCCTGACCCACCTGATCAACGAAGGCTCGTCGGAAAAATCGCTAGCGGACGTCAAGGCGCTGCTGTCCAAGACCAATGGTGAGCTGGCTTTGGCGATCGACACCAACGACGCACCCAACGCGCGTCCGGTTGTTGAATCCTGCGTTGAGGCAGGGGCCTATGTATCGACCCTTTGGAACAAGACCGACGACCTGCACCCCTGGGATTTTGGCGACAACTATGTCAGCCACATGAGCTGGTCTGACGAAGGCCCGGCGGAACAGACTGCGCGCATTCTGTTGGACGCCATGGGCGGCTCGGGCGGTGTTGTCCATCTGGGTGGTATCGCGTCGAACAATCCGGCCATTGAACGTCTGGCTGGTCTGAAAACCGCGCTGTTGGATTACCCCGATGCGGAACTGTTGGCTGCGGAACCTGCGGACTGGGATACGCAAAAGGCCAACCAGGTCATGAGCGCTTTCCTGACCCGTTACGGTGATGAGATCAAAGGCGTGCACTGCGCCAACGACACCATTGCCTATGGCGTGCTCGAAGCGTTGCGGGCCGAAGGTATCGAAGACATGCCGATCGTGTCCTATGACGGTAACCCGCAGGCTGTTGAGCTGGTCGGCGAAGGCAAGATTCTGGCAACCGTGTTCACCAACCCACATTGGGGTGGCGGCATTACGGCGGCATTGGCCTACTACGCAGCCACCGGCCACTTCAAACCGTCAGACGAGCCCAATGAGCATCGCGAATTCTACGGCCCGACCATCATGGTCCGCCCCGAAGACGCGCTGGCGTTCAAGGCGCAGTATTTGGACAGCGCTCCGGAGTATGACTGGAAAGATTTCTGGTCCACGTCGAACGGCCAGATTCAATACAAATAAACGTGTCTGCGGGCTGGTCCCTGAACCGGCCCGCTTACTCGGGTCTGCGGTGAACGCGACCCCGCCAATTCACTCAGTGGGAGGAAGCACGTGAGCAATGTGCTGACACGGGATGTGCTGATCAAATGGGCGCCCCTGATCGTCCTTTTGGTTCTGGTCCTGTTTTTCACGGCGATGGAGCCTCGATTCTTTTCGCTGCGCAATTTTGCCCGTATTGGCATTTCGTCCGCGCCGGCGCTGATGGTGGCCATCGGGGTCACGTTTATCATCATCATGGGGTCGATTGACCTGTCGATGGAGGGCACCGTGTCGGTCTGCGCCGTGGTGTTTGCGTTTGCCTTTATCGGCATGGGTGGAACGCTGGCGTCCTGGGCCTGGTTGGCCATTCCGCTGGCCCTGCTGGTGGGCGCGGTGATCGGGCTTGTTAACGGTCTTGTTCATGTATTGCTGAAAATCCCGTCATTCATGGCCTCGTTGGCGATGGGGTTTGTGGGCACCGGCTTTGCCCTGCTGCTGACCGGGGGTGACCGGATCCGGGTCGAGGATGACCTGTTCCGATCCCTGCTGACCGAGCGTTGGTTCGGGTTCCCGATCATGTGCTATGTCGCGCTGCTGTTTCTGCTGATCGCCTGGTTCATCCAGTCGCGCACGACGCTGGGCCGGAACTTCTACGCTGTCGGTGGCGGAGAAGAACTGGCCCATGCCTCGGGCCTGAACGTCAACCGCGTGCGGATCATGGGGTTTGCGTTGGCCGGTGTGTTCTATGCCGTTGGCGCGCTACTGGCGGTTGGACGGATCGGGATTGCCGAAACCGCGACGGGTTCGAACTTCATGTTCGTGTCGATCACCTCGGTTGTCGTCGGCGGCACCGCGCTGTGGGGCGGCATCGGCGGCGTGTGGAACACGCTGATCGGGGTGCTGATCGTCAACGTGATCAACAACGGCATGGTCGTGATCGGACTGCCCGGCTACGTGCAGGACGGTGTTCTGGGCGTGTTGGTCATCGCTGCGGTGGTTCTGTCGACCGACCGCAAATCCGTAACCTTCGTGAAATAGGGGCGGGCTGATGTACGAACTGATCAATGTCGATAAGAAATTCCCAGGCGTCCACGCGCTGAAATCCGTGAACTTTCAGATCGGACGGGGTGAAATCGTGGGTCTGGTTGGCGAAAACGGCGCCGGTAAATCCACCCTGATGAAGGTCATTTACGGTGCCTATCAGCCCGATGGTGGTGACATCACCATCGACGGCACCAAAGTCCGCTTTCAGAACCCGCGTCAGGCCATGGATCACGGCATCGGCATGGTGTTTCAGGAACAATCCCTGATCACAAACCTGACCGTGATGGAGAACATCTTTCTGGGCTTTGAGCAGCAATTCGTCAGCTATGGCGTGATCAACTGGAAAGCCATGGCCGAAGCCGCGCGCAAGCAACTGGCCAAGGTCAAGCTGGATATCGATCCGGCCATGATCACCTCGAAACTCTCCTTTGCCCAGCGTCAGCTGGTTGAGTTGGCCAAGGTGCTGACGTTGGAAGAGCGGATCGACGGCGATCTGGTGATCCTGCTGGACGAACCAACCTCGGTTCTGGCGAAGGAAGAGGTCGAGCTGCTGTTCAGCCTTGTGCGCGAACTGACCAACCGGGCGTCGTTCATCTTTGTCAGCCACCGCATGGACGAGGTTCTGGACCTGTCCGACCGCATCTACGTGATGAAAGACGGCGAGATTGTCGACGTCGTCGCCCATGCCGATGCCGAAGTCGATGCGATCCAGCACAAGATGGTCGGGCGCGACGTAGACAAGGAATATTATCGCGAGCAGAAGCAGAAACCCTATCAGACTGAGGCGCAGCCGCTGGTTGCCTTCAACGACGTGTCTGTGACGGGAAAATACGCGAATATCTCATTCGAGCTGCGCCCGGGAGAAGTTTTGTGTCTGGTTGGCACCGAAGGGTCCGGGCGCGAGGCGATCCTGCGTACGATCTTCGGTCTGGAAACTCCGTCCTCGGGCACGGTGGCGCTCAAAGGTCAAACCGTCGGCAAATTCAACGCGCAGGCCGGTGTGGCAGGCGGCGTGGGGTACATCCCGCGCGAACGCAAGGTCGAAGGTATCGTGGCCGGGATGAACGTCTACGAGAACATGACGCTCAGCCAGATGGGGAATTACGCCAACTCTGGCGTGCTGCGCATTGGCGAGGAAAAGTCGCTGGCCAAGCAGTGGATCGACCGTTTGGCGATCAAGACCCCGGATGTCTACAAGGATTGTGGCGGCTTGTCGGGCGGCAACCAGCAAAAGGTTGTGCTGGCCAAGTGGCGCTCTGCCGGTTCGGACATCATCCTCCTGGATCACCCGACGCGAGGTCTGGATATCGGCGCCAAGGAAGACGTCTATGACATGGTGCGCGAGATGTCGGATGACGGCGTGGGCATCATTCTGGTCGCCGATACTCTGGAAGAGGCCATCGGCCTCAGCCACACAATCATCGTTCTGAAGGACGGTGTTGAACAGAAACGTTTCGATTGCAGCCCGGGGGACAAGCCGTCGCTTTATGACCTTGTCCACCATATGATCTGAGGCCACCCCATGAGTTTTGAACGTATCAAACCCCATCTGCCCTGGATCACCCTGCTGGTTCTGGTGCTGGTCGTCGGCGGGGCGGATTCCAACTTTCTGCGGCCGGCGAACCTGATCTCGATGATGGCCGACATTGTGCCGCTGTTCATCATGGCACTGGGGATGACCTTTGCGATCTATATCGGCGGTATCGACCTGTCGGCGCAGTCCATCGCCAATATGACCACCGTGGTTGCGACCATTGCACTGCCGACCTTTGGCATCGGCGCGGCGCTGCTGTGCATCCTGTCGGGCGTGGTGCTGGGCAGTATCTCGGGTTATGTGACGACGCGGCTTTACGTGCCGTCCTTCATCTCGACGCTGGCGGTAGGTGGTATCGCCTTTTCCGCGGCGCAATACATGTCGGGCCAGCGCGCCCTGTTCATGGATGCGACGCTGCGGGATTCAACCTTTGGCTGGATGACTGGCTCGGTTGCCGGATTGCCAAGCGAATTGATCATTGCGGCTGTTCTGGTTCTGGGCGCATGGTTTCTGCAATCGCGGACAACTTTCGGGCGCGCGCTCAAGGCGGTTGGCGCGGGGGAACCTGCAGCCGTCGCCTCGGGGCTGAACGTCAATCGGATCAAGATCATGGCATTCGCGTTGTCCGGCGGACTAGCGGCGATTGCAGGCTTGCTGTTCTCGGTGAAACTCTCTGGTGGTTCTCCCACACTGGCGAACGGGTTCTTGCTGCCTGCAATCGTCGCGGTTCTGGTCGGAGGCACCCCGCTGACCGGTGGTGTCGGCGGGGTCATCAACACGCTGATCGGCACGCTGATCGTGGCGGTGATCCGGTCGTCGATGTTGTATTTCGAGGTGGATGCGACCCAGCAGCAGATGGTGTTCGGCCTGATCCTGATCGCGGCGATTGCGCTGACCATCGACCGAACCAAGCTGAGGGTCGTGAAATGACCGACACCATGAAAGCCGCCGTTCTTGTAAAGCCCGGCCAGTTTGAGGTACGGGAGGTTCCCCGCCCCGAACCCGGTCGGGAGGAGGTTCTGGTGCGCATTTCACGGGTCGGTATCTGCGGCACCGATATCCACATTTTCAACGGTCACTATGCGGCGGAAAACCTGCCGATGATCCCGGGGCATGAATTCACCGGAAATGTCGCCGAACTGGGCGAGGGCGTCTCGGGCCTGACCGTCGGTGCGCCGGTGGTTGTTGATATGAATATCGGCTGTGGCACCTGTTTCTGGTGCAGACGGAATGAGATCCTGAACTGCCCCGAGATGCAGCAGATGGGCATCACAAGGGATGGGGCCTTTGCCGAATACATCTGTGTTCCGGCAAGGTTGATGATCCCGGCGCCGAAGGACGTTCCGGCCGATGTGCTCGCCCTGACCGAGCCTCTAGCCTGCGTTGTGCGCTGCGCCCGCAAGGCCAATATCACCTTCGGCCAATCTGTCGTGGTGCTTGGGGCGGGGCCGATCGGAAACCTGCACGTCCAGCTGTTGCGTACTATCGGGGCGGCACCGATCATCGTGGCGGATTTGTCCGAAGACAGGGTGCAGATGGCGTTGGAGGCTGGCGCGGATGTGGGTGTCACCGACCCGTCAGAGCTGGAGGGAACCGTTCTGCGCCATACGGAAGGTCGCGGTGCGGATGTGGTGATCGAAAGCGTCGGGCTGCCTGCGCTTTACCAACAGGCGGCGCGGCTGATCCGCAAAGGTGGGCATATCGCGGCCTTCGGCCTTACTGGCGCGGGCGAGACTTTGCCCGTCGATATTTTGCAAACGATCCTGCAGGAAAACTCGATCAAGGGGTCGGTTGCGGGCATGGGGCAGGATATGCACGACGCCCTGACCTTGCTGACCCATGGCCGGATCAAAACCGAGCGCTTCACCGGTGCCTCATACGCGCTGGATCACATTCAACAGGCGTTTGACAGCTTTACTGACAGGCCCGGTGATTTGAAGACCCAGATCGTCCTGACGCATTAGCCAAAGTGGGAGGAAAGACCAATGACCGTTGAAGTTTACACGTCCAAACCCGAAGGCATGATCCCCAACAGCCGCTTTCCGCTGCTGATCTATCGCGGAGCGATACCGGGTGGCGGGGTAGATGCAGTAAAGGCCCGGTTCCGTGAAAACGGATGGGGCAACAACTGGGAATATCCCGGGGTGTATGAATACCCTCACTTCCACTCGACCTCTCACGAATGCCTGGGCTGCGCCCGCGGCTGGATGGAGTTCAACCTGTCGGTCGAAGGCTGGACCCGGGTCCGGATCGAGGCCGGTGACGTGATCGTCATGCCCGCCGGGGTCAGCCATGAGATGGTTGGCCATTCCGAGGACATCATGATGTGCGGCGGATATGCCGGGGGCCGAGACTGGGACAACATTCAGGAAGCATTCCTGACGCCCGAGATGTTTCAGGCCGCGGTAAAACGCATCATGATGCTACCGATCCCCGACAAGGACCCCGCAACAGGGGACATTTTGCTTCAATGGCATGATGCACCGTCATCTGTGGATGGCGGCTGGAACGATTTCCGCGACGGGTTAGACGCCTCCGCCTAGCCTGCCGCCCCAAATTCGGAGCCTTTCTAATGGACCAAAACAGCCAGATACTGACACCACCCTCTGAACCCCGCGAGTTCGGGTTTTTCATGGGCGGCGATTGGGTGCCTGCCGGGGATCGCGACATGTTCGAGCGGTCTTCGCCCGGACATGGCGTGCCTGTAACTCGCATCCCGCGCTGCACCGAAGAGGATTTGAACGCCGTGGTCGCCTCGGCCCGGACGGCGTTTGATGACCGTCGGTGGTGCGGTCTGTCGGGTGCCGACCGTGCTGCGGTGCTGCTGAAGGCGGCTGAGCTGATCCGCCAGCGTACGGATGAGATCGCCTATTGGGAAACGCTGGAAAACGGCAAGCCGATTGCGCAGGCGCGTGGAGAGGTCAGCGGCTGTGTCGGTATGTTCGAATTTGCCGCCGGTCTGGCGCGGGCGCTGCACGGGGACAGTTTCAACAACAGCGGTGATGGCGCCATGGGTATCGTCACGCGTGAACCGGTTGGCGTGGTCGGCCTGATCACGCCGTGGAACTTCCCGTTCCTGATCCTGTGTGAGCGTGTGCCCTATATTCTGGCGTCGGGCTGCACCATCGTTTCGAAACCATCCGAAGTGACGAGCGCCACCACGCTGATGCTGGCTGAGATCCTGTCCGAGGCCGGTCTGCCGGATGGCGTGTTCAACGTCGTCACCGGATCGGGCAGCGTGATTGGCCAGAAACTGGCCGAGCATGTGGACGTGGACATGCTGTCGTTTACGGGCTCAACCGCAGTGGGTCGCTCGGTCGTTGCGGCGGCGGGGCAGAGCAACTTCAAGAAGTTAGGCCTGGAGTTGGGCGGAAAGAACCCACAGATCGTGTTCGCTGATGCCGATCTGGAAGACGCCGCTGATGGTGTCGCCTTCGGTATCGTCTTCAACACCGGGCAGTGTTGCGTATCAGGTGCGCGGCTGCTGGTCGAGCGTTCGGTTGCGGATAAGTTCGCCGAAATGGTCGCTGATAAGCTGCGCAAGGTGCGCGTGGGTGATCCGCTGGACGAGCGTACGCAGGTCGGTGCCATCACCACCGATGCGCAGAACCGGACGATCCTGTCCTACATCACCAAAGGTCAGGAAGAGGGCGCGACCCTGCTGGCCGGGGGCACCACGCCCGAAATCTCGGGCGGGCAGTACATCGATCCGGTCGTCTTTACCGGCGTAACCAACGACATGGTGATCGCCCGCGAAGAGATTTTCGGCCCGGTGCTGGTCGTAATCCCGTTTGACACGATTGACGAGGCGATCGCGATTTCCAACGATACCGAATACGGTCTGGCGGCCAGCGTCTGGACCAAGCATATCGATAAGGCACTGACGATCTCTCGCCGTGTTCAGGCCGGGCGGTTCTGGGTGAACACAACTCTGGCCGGTGGGCCCGAGTTGCCGATTGGCGGGTTCAAAGCCTCGGGTTGGGGTCGTGAGGCGGGAATGCATGGGGTTGAGGAATACACGCAGATCAAGTCGATTCATGTCGAGATCGGCAAGCGGTCGCATTGGGTAGAGTGATGGCTGAAACCGGATATGACTATATCATCGTCGGCGGCGGCTCGGCCGGATGCGTTCTGGCCAACCGCCTGACCGAAGACAGCGCGGTCAGGGTGCTGCTGCTTGAGGCAGGTGGAAAGGACAGCCATCCGCTGATCCACATGCCGGTGGGCTTTGCCAAGATGACCGATGGCCCTCATACATGGGGTTTTACCACGGTCCCACAGGTCAACGCCAACAACCGCGAGATTCCCTATGCGCAGGGTCGGGTGATCGGTGGCGGCAGCTCGATCAATGCCGAGGTGTTCACCCGCGGCAATGCCATCGATTACGACCGCTGGGCCAATGAAGAAGGCTGCGAAGGCTGGGCGTTCAAGGACATCCAGAAGTACTTTGTCCGGTCCGAACGCAACGCCATCCTGTCTGGCGACTGGCACGGAACTGAAGGGCCGCTAGGTGTGTCGAACCTTGATGCTCCGCAGAAAATGACGCGGGCCTTCGTGCGTTCCTGTCAGGAAGCGGGAATTCCCTACAACCCGGATTTCAATGGTCCGGTTCAGGAAGGCGCCGGCGTCTATCAGACGACCACGTGGAACGCCAAACGCTGTTCTGCGGCGGTGGGGTATCTGAAACCTGTCCTGTCCCGACCGAACCTGACCCTTGAAACCGGATGCCAGGTGCATCGCGTAGCAATCGAAGGCGGTCGGGCCACTGGCGTCGAGTACGATAAGGTCGGGCAGATGCGCAGGGCGACCGCTGATCAGGAGGTTCTGGTAACCTCGGGCGCAATCGGATCGCCGAAGTTGATGCTGTTGTCCGGCGTTGGCCCTGCAGCGCATCTGCGTGAGCATGGGATCGAGGTCAAACAGGACCTGCCGGGCGTTGGTGAAAACCTGAACGACCATTTCGGTATCGACATCGTGGCCGAACTGAACGGCCATCACAGCCTGGACAAATACAACAAGCCGCATTGGGCGGTCTGGGCCGGGATGCAGTATTATCTCTTTGGCTCGGGGCCAGTCGCGTCGAATGTCGTTGAGGGGGGAGCATTCTGGTATGCGGATAGCTCACAACCCGCGCCGGACCTGCAGTTCCATTTCCTTGCCGGAGCAGGTGCCGAGGCTGGGGTCCCGAGCGTGCCGACAGGCAGCTCTGGCATCACGCTGAACTCTTACACACTGCGTCCCAAGGCGCGGGGCACCGTGCGGCTGCGGTCTAACAGGGTTGAGGACAGGCCTCTGGTCGATCCCAACTTCCTTGGGCACCCGGATGATCTGAAAACCTCGGTCGAAGGGGTCAAGCACAGCGTGGAAATTTTCCGGCAGAAAAGTCTGCAGAAATACATCCGCCAGATCCGCTTCCCCGATGACAGCGTGAAGACGCAGGCCGATTTCGAGGCCTATGCGCGGCAATACGGCCGGACGTCCTATCACCCGACCTGTACCTGCAAGATGGGGGTAGATGAAATGGCGGTGGTTGATCCGCAGATGCGTGTGCGGGGGATCGATGGGCTGCGGATCTGCGACAGCTCGGCCATGCCCAGCCTGATCGGATCAAACACCAATGCACCTACGATCATGATGGCAGAAAAGGCATCAGACATGATCCGGGGCAATCACTGAGTCTCTCGGCTCTCAACGGCTCAGGAATTTTCTCGGAAACAGGCGGTGCCACGGTTGGCACCGCCTTTTTTCATTCAGTCCCACTTGGGCGCCCAAGGCACCAAGTCTTCGCCAACAATTCGGTAACCGGTGTGGGTTTTGGCGTCGATCCGGTCCATGTCTTTGCTGGACAGCGTGAAATCCATAACGTCGAAGTTGGCGTCGATATTGGCGCGTTTGGTCGACATCGTGTTGATCGAAACGCCTTTCTGCAAAATCCAGCGCAAGACAACCTGTCCCGCAGTCTTGCCATAGGTCTGGCCAATCTCGTCAAAGATCGAGTGTTTGAAGACCTCACCGCGCGCGACCGAGCAGTAAGATGACAGGGGAATGCCGGTTTCCGTGGCCGCCGCCAGCAGAGTGTCCTGATTGAGCAGTGGGTGAAACTCGACTTGATTGGTGACCAGGGGAGTGTCGATGATCTTGACCGCGTCGCGCATCATCTGGGCGGTATAGTTCGACACGCCGATATTCCTGGCCAGCCCCTTGGCATGGGCCTGTTCCAGCAGTCTCAGCGAGGGGGCGATATCTTCGCCAATTGGCGGCCAGTGCAGCAGCAGGACGTCAACATAATCCAGTTGCAGTTTCTTCAGGCTTTCCTCGACTGACGGAATGAATGCCTCTTCGGTGAAATTGTCGGGGTGAACCTTCGTGGTCACGCAGATTTCGTCCCGGTCGAAACCAAGCTCGGCCAGAGCGTCGCCGGTTTCCTTTTCATTCTCATACATCTGCGCGGTGTCGAACGAGCGATACCCAACCTCGGCAGCGATCTTCATCGCATCGCGAAGCTCGTCCCCGGTCAGGGGATAGGTGCCGAAGGTGCGCTGATTGGTTTTCTGAAAGTAAATGTTCACGATGATCCTCCCAAAGAACAGCCTTGAAAGTAACCTAATAGTTACTTAGTGTCAGGTCAATTCCCGCGTTCTGCTAATACCTGTTGATTTTCGCACACTCTCACGGCATAAAAGATATAACCAGTTAGTTACTTTTGTGAGGATCGCATGACCAAGCAGATGACGGCGCGCGAAGCAGCAAATCTTGTGCCTGACGGGGCGACCGTGGCGGTGAATTCGTCCAGCGGCCTGTGCTGTCCGGATGCGATTCTCAAAGGTCTTGGCGAACGTTTTGAAGATGAAGGCGCACCACGGGACCTGACGACGATTCACCCCATCGCAGCGGGTGATATGTTCGGCACCAAAGGGGTAGATCACATCGCCAAGCCGGGGCTTCTGACCCGGATAATCGGAGGATCGTACCCGTCGGGTCCCAGCAAGGCCGAACCGCCATTGGTGTGGCAGATGATCACCGCCGAACAGGTGCGCGCCTATAACGTGCCCTCGGGCATTATTTTCGACATGCTGCGCGAGGCAGCGGCCAAGCGTCCGGGCGTTCTGACCAAGGTGGGGATGGACACATTTGTCGATCCCGACATCGAAGGCTGTGCTATGAATGACGCGGCCCGCGCCGAACCCATCGTCAAACGTATGGAGTTCGAGGGCGACGACTGGCTGTATTTCAAATCCATGGCCCCTAATGTCGCGATCATCCGCGCGACCACGGCTGACGAAAAGGGCAATCTGAGCTTTGAACACGAAGGCGCCTATCTGGGTGCGATGGAAATGGCGCTAGCCGCGCGCAACAATGGCGGCGTGGTCATCGCGCAGGCCAAGCGTGTCGCCGCCGCAGGCAGCATCCGCCCGCATGATGTGCATGTGCCGGGTATTCTGGTGGATGCTATCGTTGAAGCGCCGGATCAGCTGCAAACCACTGCCACCGAATACGACCCGGCGATTTCAGGTGAGTTGACGCGTTCGCTGGAAAGTTTCCGCACGGCCGAGTTCAATGTGGGCAAGGTGATTGCGCGCCGTGTGGCGATGGAACTGAAGGACGGCTGGGCGGTCAATATCGGCTTTGGCATCTCGGCCAATGTCCCCCGTATTCTGGTTGAAGAGGGGCTTCATGGCTCGGTCACATGGATGATCGAACAAGGTGCCGTGGGCGGCGTGCCGCTGCTGGACTTCAAATTCGGTTGTTCCGCCAATGCCGAGGCGTTCGTGCCCTCGCCACATCAGTTCTGCTATTTCCAGGCGGGCGGATTTGATGCCTCGCTCTTGTCGTTCCTCGAAGTTGACAAACACGGATCAGTAAATGTCTCTCGCCTGTCTGCCATTCCACACCGGACGGCGGGGGCGGGCGGTTTTGTCGATATCACGGCGCGCGCCCGCAAGATCGTGTTCTCGGGCAATTTCAACGCCGGGGCTAAGATGGCAATTGAAAACGGACAGGTGAAAATCCTGCAAGAGGGCAAAGTTGCCAAATTCGTCGATGAAGTCGACCAGATTTCCTTCTCGGGTACACGCGCCAAGGCGCAGGGGCAGGACGTGACCTATGTGACCGAACGCTGTGTCATCAAACTGACCGATCAGGGGTTGATGGTCACGGAAGTCGCGCCCGGTCTGGACGTGCAGCGCGACGTTTTGGATCAGGCCGCGACACCTTTGTTGGTTTCCGATGATCTGAAAACCATGGATAACGCCCTGTTTGATCCGGCCCTGATGGGGCTGGACCTGCCTGCCGCGTGATGGAACACTTTCTGCTGGATATCAGCGACGGAATTGCCCGTCTAACGCTCAACCGGCCCGAGCGGCTGAACGCTCTGACCGAGAAGATGATGGATGATCTGATGGCGCTGTGTCGTCAGATCGAACATGCCGAGGATGCGCATGTTGTGATCCTGACCGGGGCTGGCAAAGCCTTCTGCGCGGGTGGTGATATCAACGCCTGGGCGGCACGGTCAGCTGACGGGTTCGGGCGGCATTGGCTGCGCGATGGCCATCAGGCATTGGATGCGCTGACCCGATTGCGTCAACCGGTGATTGCGGTTCTGAACGGCCATGTACTGGGCGGTGGATTGGAACTGGCGGCCTGTGCCGACTATCGCATTGCGGAATCGCATATCCGCATTGGACAGCCGGAACCCGCGCTTGGGATCATCCCCGGCTGGTCTGGGACGCAGCGCACCGTGCGCCGTTTCGGCTCACAATTGGTACGACGCATGGCGATCTTTGGTGAGGAGTTTACCGCGAGCGATGCTCTGACCTTAGGTCTGGTCGATCTAGTCGCAGAAAAAGGTCAGGGTCTTGCGGCTGCTACGGACCTGGCCGATCGGATGCGCCATCGCGGGCCGGTCGCGACCGAGTTGGTGAAAATGCTGATCAACGCCGCCGAAGGCGAAGAGAGTGAGCGGGTGTTTGAATCGCTAGCGGGTTGGGTCGCCGCCGCGCAGCCCGAGCTACAGGTCGGTCTGGCCGCATTCAAAGACCGCAAAAAGGCGGATTTCTGGTAATCGTCTCTGGGAGGGAAGAACGAAATGATACGTCATCTGGTGCATCTGCGCTTTGAAAGCGATGTCTCCGAGGCTGAGAAGTCCGCTCTTTATAAGGATCTGGAAGGTTTGAAAGGGCATATCGACGGTATTGTCGATTTCCAGAGCCGCAGCAATGTGTCTGTTGAAACCGATCTTGTGCGCGATTTCAACGACATGTTCTGGTTTGACTTCAGGGATGCGGCAGTGCGCGATGCGTACCTTGTCGACCCGACCCATCAGGAGATCGGCGGCCGCATCGTGGCGAAAACCGTGGGCGGTGTGGACGGCGTGTTTGTCTGCGATATCGAGGTTTGATTGCGGAGCCTAACAGCAGGTTCTGAAGCGATCCACGATCACGTCCAGAACCTCGTTCGGGTCTCGTTTCCACCAGTTTTCGGCCGAGAAAATCTCAACCTCGCACAGGCCATCATACCCCGCATCCTCAACGGCCGCGCGCAGCGCGTACAGATCGGCAACGCCGTCGCCCATCATGCCCCGGTCTAGCAGGACGTCTGAGGTATCGGCCAGCCAGTCGCACAGGTGATAGCCGAGAATTCGGCCCTTGGCGCGGGTGGCTAGCGTGTCCGCCAGAGTCGTGTCCCACCAGACGTGATAAACGTCGATGGCAACCCCCACATTATCCGCGCCAACCGTATCGCAGACGTTCAGCGCATCCGCTGCGGTCATCAGACAGGTACGGTTGCCGGCGGTCGCTGGGTTCAGCGGTTCAAGGGCCAGTTCGACACCGCGTTCCGCCGCGTACGGGGCCGCGCGCGCCACGCGGTCCGCAAGGATTTTCTGGCTTTCCAGAACACCTTTGGTTCCCGGTTCCGGGCCGCCTGTTACGATGGTTAGGACATCAGTTTCCAGCGCGGCGGCCTGATCGATCGACAGGCGAAAATCATCCATGATTTCCTGATCGGAAGGCAGCGCAAGCGGCCCTGTCAGAAACGGTGTGCGGCACAAGCCAACCACCTGCATACCCGCGTCACGGACTCGCTGACCGATCTGCGCCGCGCGCCCGGCTAGCTCGCGTCGCCAGAAGGTAATCCCGCCATATCCGCGTGCTGCGCAGGCATCGATCACCTGCTCTGGGCTCCACCCCGCGCCGTGGCCATCCAGATTGTGCCCCAGAGTGGCCGTGTTCAGCGCCAGTACGGAGTGATCCTGCGAGAAATCGCGCATCGCACTCAGGCCCCGTAGAGTTTTAGCATGTGGCCCATGCGTTCAACTGCCAGATCGGGGTCGCGCAGCAACCCGCATTCATCAGCCATTTTGAAACAGTCTGTGAAATAGGGCAGGGACCGGGTCGCCTGCGCGCCGTTCAGCATGATGAAATGGTCCTGAAACCCATTCAGCCAGGCCAGAAACACAACACCGGTTTTGTAGTATTGCGTAGGTGCGCGAAAGATATGCCGGGCCAGCGGCACGGTTGGGTCCAGCGTCGCGCGGAAGGTCTTGGCGTCTCCTTCGCTCAGCTTGCTGACCGCAAAAGCTGCTGCCGGGGCGAGGGGGTCAAATATTCCCAACAGCGCGTGGGAGTGGCCCTGCTCGTCGCCTTCGATCAACTCGGGGTAGTTAAAGTCGTCGCCCGTGTACATGCGAACGCCTTCAGGCAGGCGGCGGCGCATGATGATCTCTTTCTCGGCGTCCAAAAGAGAAATCTTGATCCCGTCCACCTTGTCCACATTGGCTCCGATGATCGACAGCGCGGTTTCCAGCGCCTCATCGAAACTGTCCGCGCCCCAATACCCGGCAAGCTGCGGGTCAAACATCGCACCCAGCCAGTGCAGGATGACAGGTTCATCACAGGCGGCCAGAACGTCGTTGTAAACCGAGATATAGTCATCCGGCCCGGTCGCCACTTTGGCCAAAGCGCGCGAAGCCATCAGGATGATCCGCCCGCCCAGTTTCTGGATCGCCTCAACTTGCTCAAGATAAGCGCGGCGCACGTCATCCAGCGATTTCGCATCCGCCGGGTCCAGATGATCCGTGCCGCAGCCATTGCCGACCAGCGCGTCGGGCAGTTCTTCCTTGGTGCGCCGGATCAGTTCCAGCGCACCGTTCCAGTCCAGCCCCATGCCGCGCTGCGCAGTGTCCATTGCCTCGGCGATGCCCATGCCCATACCGGCCAGATAGTGGCGGAATTCCATGGTCTTGCCCCAGTCTACATGCGCCGGACCGGTCGGGTCGTGATCGCCAAACGGGTCCGCCACCACATGGGCTGCGGAATATAGAATCCGAGCCGAGTTTGGGGTCAGCTTCGACGGCGCGACCGGGGTGCCGACTAGCGCGTAGTCTTGCTGTTTTCCGGTGGTATCAGGCAGCTGAATTTTCATCGAAATACCTCAGAAACGGGGAACTAGCATTCCGGCATCGGCCGAAATGGCCTGACCGGTTGTGTAGGGAAGTTTGCCGCTGGCCAGCGATGCGATAATCCGGCCCATATCCTCGGGCTGGCCGACGCGCGGGAACAGGGTCAACCCGTCCTTGGCGCGCTGGTCATACATCTCGATCACCGGGGCGGTCATGTCGGTGGCGATCAGGCCGGGCTGCACGTCGTAGACGGCAATGTTCTCCTGACCCAACCGCACGGCAAAGGTCTTCGAGATCATTGCGGCAGCAGCTTTGGACGCGCAATATTCGGCGCGCGGAACGGCCACGGCTACAGCGTTAGAGGACGTCACGTTGACGATGCTGTAAAAGAGTTTTTCGTCGCGATCGATGGCAACAAGCCGTTTGGCAAAGGCCTGTGACAGGAAGAACATAGCTTTGGTGTTGATCGCCATGCAGCGATCATAGCTGGCCTCGCTGACCTCAAGCAGATCGCCGCGTTGCATCACGCCCACGCCTGCGTTGTTCACAAGCGTAGTCAACGGGCCGATTTCGGCTTCGATGGCAGCCAGTTGGTCGTCATGCGTACCGATTTCCGAGACATCAAAAGGTGCTGCAATCGCAGGCACGTCGAGGGCGCGGATGGTGTCCAGTGCGCCTTGCAATTCGTCATCCATCTGGGGACCGTTTACGGCGATGGCAAACCCTTCGCGCGCTAGGGCAACGGCCGCTGCCAGACCGATCCCACGGGAGGACCCGGTCACAAGTGCTGCGGGGCGGCTCATGCGGCGGCTCCTTTGGACAGCAACTCGCGGGCAATGATCATGCGCTGAATTTGGTTGGTTCCTTCGTAAATCTGGGTGATCTTTGCGTCGCGATACAGGCGTTCGACTTCGAACCCGCGAATGTAGCCCGACCCGCCAAAAACCTGCACCGCGTCCGAGGACCGCTGCACCGCCATGTCGCCCGCAAAGCACTTGGCCATCGAGCACGCCTTGGTGGCGTCCTGCCCGGTGTCGATCTTGTAGGCTGCCGAATGGACCAGAAGACGGGCGGCTTCGACATCCTTGGCGATATCCGCCAGCAGCCACTGGACCCCCTGAAAATCCGCGATGGGCTTGCTGAACTGTTTGCGTTGCTGGGCATAGTCGGTCGCAGCCTCAAGCCCTGCCTGACCAATCCCAACCGCCAGAGCGGCGATACCAACGCGGCCTTTGTCCAGAACGCTCATCATCATGTGGAACCCGCGCCCTTCGGTACCCAGCAGCGCGTCCGCTGGCAGGCGGACGTCATCAAAGGACAGCGGGCCAACCTGGCTGGCGCGCTGACCCATCTTGATCTCTTTGGGGCCACGGGTGACACCATCGGCGTGCAGATCGACGATAAAAATCGACATGCCGCGATGCCCGGCCTCGGGGTCGGTCCGGGCCAGAACAAAGCCGACATCCGCGACCGGTGCATTGTGAATCCAGATCTTACCGCCGTTCAGCACCCACCCGTCGCCATCACGCACCGCCGTCGTGCGAATACCTGACACATCGGTGCCGGCTTCGGGTTCAGTGATGCAATAGGCGGGGCGCAGCCTGGCCGCCAACAGATCCCCCAGCCACTTGCCTTGCTGTTCCGGCGTTCCGTGGCGCACTAGCAGCGTCGAAACCAGTTCCAGCAAGCCGCATTGATCGGCAATCGACGCATATCCGCGCGACAGTTCCTCCATCACCAGCGCATAAGTCACCGTGTCGAAGCCGGGTCCGCCAAGTTCCTCGGGTACGCCGATTCCGAACAGGCCCAGCTCGGCCATCTGGTCGTAGATTTCCGCGGGAAACCGCGAGTCGCGATCCAGTTCTTCCGCCGCAGGACGAATGACATCCTCGGCAAACTGGCGGGTCATATCGCGAACCTGAAGGTGGGTTTCGGTCAGAAACATTGTAGCGCCCCGTAATGTAACCAATTAGTTACTAATACGCCCGGCGGGGGCGGTTCGTCAAGTGGGTTGATCGGTTTCGCCACATGAGGTAAATAACCAAATAGTTACTTAATAACTGCGCAAATATCGGCGATCCGGTTTGCATTTGGGAGGCTTGCATGAATCCGAACACAATGAACAAGTTTGGCCGGGTGGATCTGAACGTATCCGCTTTTGGCTTTGGCACAGCGCCGATTGGCAACATCTTTCGCGAGATTGACGAGGCAACGTCTGACGCGATGATTCAGCGCGCCTGGGACAAAGGTGTTCGGTATTTCGACACCGCTCCGATGTACGGGCACGGCCTGTCGGAAATGCGGACGGGGCACAGCCTGCGCTGGAAGGACCGCGGAGATTTCATCCTGTCATCCAAGGTTGGTCGGGTACTGAAGCCCGGGCGTCGTCAGGACATTAATTTCGAACCCTGGACCAATGCTGCGCCCTTCACCATGCATTTCGACTATAGCTATGACGGGATTATGCGGTCGTTTGAAGACAGCCTGCAGCGAATGGCGCTGGAGCACATGGATATCTGCTTTATCCACGACATCGACGTGTTTACGCGCGGCAGCGAGCAGCCCGAAGTGTTCAAGCAAGCCATGGATGAAGCCTGGAAAGCGCTGGAAAGCCTGCGCGATCAGGGTGTTGTCAAAGCCATCGGCGTCGGCGTGAACGAATGGGAAGTGTGCCATGCCGCGCTTGAGCAACGCGACTTCGACTGCTTCCTGCTGGCCGGGCGATATACTCTGCTGGAACAGGACGCTCTGGATAAGTTCTTGCCGCTTTGTGAGAAACGCGGCGCCGCTGTGGTTGTCGGTGGAGGCTTCAACTCGGGCATTCTGGCGACAGGGGCGAAGGAAGGGGCAAAGTACAACTATGCTCCGGCGCCTGCCGATATCATGGACAAGGTCAGCAAGATCGAAGCCGTCTGTGCCGAATACAACGTGCCCTTGCCAGCCGCCGCGCTGCAATTCGTGGTCGCGCATCCGGCGGTGCCGACCTTCATGGCGGGGACCCGCACGGTCGAGCAACTGGATCAGAACTTGAACTGGTTCAGCCATGACATCCCGGCCGAGTTCTGGGCAGACTTAAAAACCAAGGGTCTGTTGCGCGAAGACGCTCCGGTTCCGGAATGAGTGCGACCCCTCTGGTTACCGGAGCCTATGGGTATCATGACCTGCAGATCGGGGACGTAATGAAAACGGGGTCTGCCGACATTACGGCAGACCTGATCTCCGCCTTCGCAGACCTGACCGGGGACAAATACGCTCTGCATCTGGATGATGAGGTCGCCCGACAGCTTGGGTACAAAGCGCGCGTGGCGCATGGGCTGTTAATCCTGTCCGTGGTCGACGGGTTAAAGTTCCAGTCCAACGCGCGTCCAGAAGGTTTGGCCTCGTTGGGATGGAACTGGCGGTTTGAGCAGCCTGTTTTTGCCGGGGACGTGATACGGGCAGAACTTTCGGTAGTTGGTAAGCGTTTAACCGCGTCTGCCGCGCGCGGCATTATTTCCTTTCAGTTCGATGTGTTTAACCAGGATGGGCTACGCGTCCAGCAGGGTACAAACGAACTGATTTTTGATCTTTGAGCGAGGTTACCATGCAGGTATCGATAGCGAAACGCATGATCACGCAGGAAGCCGCGAACGTGGCGGTCCAGGCGGCGCTGTCTCATGCAAGCAACAATGGATGGGCGGTTGCTGCGATAGTAGTGGATGCCAGTGGCCACATGGTGGCTGCCGGACGGTCAGATAGCGCCCCTGCAGCTGTGGCTGAGTTTGCCAGGGACAAAGCGCAGACAGCTGTGTTGGGCAATACGACACGTGACTTCGCCAAGCGCATGTTGTCCAGTCCCGAACTGCAACTTGGAATGATCAACAGAGGCACGCTTTGCGCCTGGGACGGAGGAGTGCCAATTCGCGAGAACGGCGTTCTGATTGGAGCGATTGGCGTGTCCGGGGCCGAAGGGCCGGATGACGTAAAATGCGCGACAGCTGGAATCTGTGCCGTCGGACTTTGCGACTGAGCCGGACATTGCCAACTTGTTTGCATGCGTCTGACGGCAGCCTAACATACGCCTGTCAGTCGGTCATCTCGAGAGCATAACCGACCCAGAGGCTAGAAACACCGGTTCTGGCGTGACGGTATGAGACAGTAGACAGTTGATGGCGGCGGGGTCGAAAGACGGTGTTGACCTGGTCGTGAGCTTACGCTTTCTTTGACGAACTAAAGCGTCCCATGAGCTTTTCACGCTTTCGAGCGGGTCTGTGTGATACTTCGATTCGATTGTTCAGCCCTTTATGTTCTCGGTGATCCGCACAAGGCGTAAGATCGAATGGGCTTGTATTTGTAGCATCACCAAAATGTTCGGTACGCCGCCGAGTTGAGAGTTTCTTGCTATGCAGCTTTGAGCAAGCGGTTTTGGTCATCTCTTTTAGAGAACAACTTGTTTGGAAGGAGACAGAGGGCTGCCGAAGACAGCCCCCTGTCCAGGTTACCTCAGCGCGGCCAGCAATTGCTGCGCAGCACTTTCCGATGATGCTGGGTTCTGACCTGTGATCAACAGGCCATCGACAAGCACGTATGGTGCCCAATCGTCGCCCGAAGAATACTCTCCGCCGTTGTCTTTGAGCATCTCCTCAACCAAAAACGGCACCACTTCTGTCAGTTCAACAGCCGCTTCTTCAGTGTTGGTAAAGCCAGTCACCTTCTTGCCGGCGACTATGGGTTTTCCATTCGTTCCCTTTACGTTTTTCAGAACGCCGGGCGCGTGGCATACCAGCGAAACAGGCTTTCCGGCCGCGTGAAAGGCTTCGATCAATCCGGCGGAGTCAGAGCTTTCTGCCAGATCCCACAATGGGCCATGCCCACCAGGATAGAATACGGCGTCGAAATCATCAGGCGAAACGCTTTCGAGTTTGACCGTGTTTGCCAATTGCGTGGATGCCTCAGCGTCAGCTTCGAAGCGGCGGGTCGCGTCTGTTTGAAAGCCTTCGTCTGCACTCTTGGGGTCCAGTGGAGGCTGGCCGCCAAGTGGTGAAGTCAGAGTGATGTCGGCACCCGCATCTTTGAACACGTAATACGGAGCTGCCAATTCTTCGAGCCAAAAGCCGGTTTTTTGGCCGGTGTTGCCAAGTTCGTCGTGTGAAGTGAGTACCATCAGGATTTTCATTACTGGTATTCCTTTATTGAGGCTGTGGTTGTTGAACTTGTCAGAAACCGCTCGCCACGTGTGGTGTTTCTTATGGGAATCAAAAGCGGGTTCGCACGGCATGGTCGGTTTAGATAGTGAAAATTAGACCGGTCGTCTACTTATTTCTTCAAGTTCAAATAATTCAAACGGCAACTAGATTATTGGGTACTTTGTGGGAAAACTAAGTGAAACCCGATACTGAGCTACTAAAGTATAGTGATTGTAATAGACTGACCGACTTGCTACGAGATCAAGAAGGACAAAATCTTCCAGAAGGTTGCTTTGGATGAGTACGCGTCAAAAGATAGTTTCAGCAGGCCAGGTCTTGGTTGGTCAGAGAGGTTTTAGCGCAGTGGGGCTGTCAGAAATCCTGAAATCAGCGGGCGTACCGAAAGGATCATTTTATCATTTTTTCGATTCTAAGGATGCATTCGGAGTGGCGCTCTTGGAAGGGTACTTTCAAAGTTACCACGCTGAAATGGATCAAATAATTGCAAAACCCGGGCTCACAGCCTCGGAAAAAGCCATGCTGTACTTTGCTAACTGGAGAGAAAATCAAGGACTTAACGACTGCCAGGGACGTTGTTTAGCTGTCAAGCTTGGTGCGGAAGTTTCAGACATTTCCGAGGCCATGCGGCGTACGCTCAAAGAGGGAACGGACGGGATTGTTGCACGGTTAACCGATCTGATTGCCAAAGGAGAAGCCGACGACTCTATAAAGCCGTCGCAATCCCCCGAAGACTTAGCAGCCAATCTTTATTTTCTTTGGGTCGGAGCAAGTGTCATGGTCAAGATTTCGAGGTCCCAAAATCCGTTTGACACGGCGTTGTCGGCCAGCAGGGCAATGCTCGGCCTAGATTAGGTAGCACGCTGTACAAGCGCCTTTTGTAGCAGTTTCAAACCAGAATTCGTGATGGGTCCCGGTGAAAAACGAGATCGATTTATTCTGACATCGGGTCTGTCTTATGTAGAATAGTCACTCGAAACAGAGGGATCCAATCATGGAGAAGCCAATTGCCCGCGACTGGTATGAGGTCATACCATTTTCAGACAATGTCAGTCTGATCCGTGAGAAGCACGTTGCGGACTGGTTGCGCTGCAATATGTGGCACGTTCGCGGGCGCGACCGGGATTTGATCATTGATACCGGCATGGGGTTGCGTCCGCTGGTCGAGGAAGTTGTCAGCCTGACGGAACGCCCTCTGACAGCCATCATGACCCATTGCCATTTTGATCACGCGGGCGGGTTGCATCAGTTTGAACATCGCTGCGGGCATCCCGATGAAGCGCAGGTCATTGCGGAACCGACTGCGGCCAATACCGTCGCTGATACCGGATATGTGCGCACCGAAACTTTCACCGCTCTGCCCTATGAAGGGTTTCGCCATGAGGACTACGTTGTCAAACCGGCGCCTTTGACGCAGCTATTGGATGAGGGGGATATCATTGATTTGGGCAATCGGGTCTTCAAGGTTTTCCACATGCCCGGTCATTCACCTGGGTCAATTGCCCTGTTCGAGGAAGGGACCGGCATCTTATTCAGCGGTGATGTGGTCTATGACGGTGATCTGCTCGACACGCTTTACCATTCAGATCCCGAGCAATTCAAAGCCTCCCTGCGCCGGGTGCAGGAACTTCCCCTGAGAACCATTCACGGCGGCCACTACCCATCTTTCGGAAAACAACGCCTGTCAGAAATAATTGACCGCTATTTCTCAGGTCACCAACGCATCAAAAACTCCGCAGATTGGGTGCGAGACAATTTGAGCTGAAGCCATCGAGCTTAGGGCACATTCCAGAAAACTTGTATTATCCGAGCACGCGCTATCAGAACCGCGGTTGCAGCGGCAGTCGGGAGCAGAATTTGCAAAAGAACCCAACTGGATCGTGCTATTCGGCAAACAGGCTCAAAACACCGGAACCGGCTCTCGTCGAATACTCCAGCTGTGCTTCGCCCAGCTTGGTTGCCAGGTTTGAACAGCCTTATCCGTAATCCGCTCCTGACCTGTCTCGATAGCGTCTTTCGCAAGCGCCTTAACCATCTTGAATACTCGTGACGTAACACCGCCTGTCACACCCAGAATGGCCTGAAGCGAATGCACACTGAGGCTGGATACGCGTTCCAAATGCATCGCAGCAAATGGCTGAGGGCGCATGCCTAAAGTTCGAACACCGTGTGCGGCCACCATAACGGCGCGCCAATCAAAGCCGGAAAATCGCCTCTCGTCGAGTGCCGGTGGCGCATGCGGCAATAGGATGGGCGTTCGGGTAACGCCGATATCTGCCACGTGTGAGGTTGGCTACAGGCTTGCCATGCGCTTGGCGATCATGGTCTTTCCTATCCCCGAACTTCCGTAAAACATGAGGCTTGGCATTCGGGGCCGTATTGGCATCCTCATGAGAGAAGTCAGCCGGTTGAGAATAATATTTGAACGGTCGAACGCGATCAAACGGCCACTGCGGACCAAAGCAAGTCTTTCGTCGGCGTCCATGAGTGTCATCTATTGGGCAGGTGGGAAGATCGGGATTATTGGTACCAATCGTGAACAACTCGCGGGTTGGCTCGCGTTTTGTATTGTCGCTTGGAAGTCGCGACCGGCGTTCACCTTCCAGCCGCGCCGCCAGAGTTTGCTGCTTTGCCGCGTGCGCAATGCGCCTTTGTTTTTTAAATATCTGAAACAGCCTTAGATGTCGGGATCGTTCCGCCGTGACGCTCGCGATATAAAGCCCGCCCGCCGCGACTCCCATGGCGAAATCCGGAGCCGCGACAGGTTCTTGTAACGGGTAACAACGGTCCGTCCTTCGTTTTTGACGGCCCAAGTCTGTGAAATACCATGGGGGTCGTACTTGATAATTACCTTGCCGACACCACGACCGATCATTGGGATGTCCTATCGCAATCAATTTGGCTAGGTTGAGATTTCCGTTCTGCGTTGCCCTGTTCTGGGCCAGGTTGATGGCCTGATCGCGCTTGAGTGCCACATTCAACCGGGCGCGTCCGGTTCACCCATTTTTGCTAAGAATCAAGGGCAATTGAAACTGACAGGTGTGCTTGTCGCACGTGGGCAGGGCGTAAATGAAGGCATCGCAGTCGCGACGCACGCGCATGTGTTTACGGCGCTCATTCCATGAGTGCTCATGTAAGGCTTCTGATCCAACGGTAATATTCAAAGAACATAGCTTTCTTTCTTGGGAAAGATCGCATTGCCAATGAAAAGGATGGTTGAGTTTCAGTGAAACCTGCGCCGCGAACAACGAATTTGTGACCAATGAAAAACGGCTGTCTCAGAAACAGTTGCCAACCGCAGGATTTATTTTCCCCGCTTGTAGTGCGCCATGAACATTGCGACACAATCGTTCAATACGTCTTTGGAGGTCAGGTTCTCGCCGAGGAAAAACTCCGGCCAGAAAAAAAAGCCTTTGACGAGCACCAGAAGCTGACTGGTCGCAAAGCCCGGATCGGCTTTGCGGATAACGCCTGCGTCCATGGCCTCGCTGATCAGCCTCTTTATTGGATAGTCGTGCGTTTCACTTTCATTGAAGAACTGCCGGGAACGGTCAAGGTCACGGATCAGTTCTGACATCACCATCCTGTTCAACCCGATAGCCGTCTCTTCTGTGATGACCTCAACGTAGCGCCACAAAGCGTCCTTCAGTTGCTCAACGAAGTCGCGATCCGGGTCATAGGGCACTGGTTCCATGCTCGAGTTCCGCTCAATCATGATCTCAGAGATAGCTTCGAACAGGGCATCCTTGCTCTCGAAGTGATTGTAGAGCGTGCGACTCGATACGTTCGCTTTTTTGGCAATTGAGGTCGTCGTTGCTCCGAGAAAGCCTTGTTCACGGAACTCATCGATGGCCGCGTCGATGATGTCTTTTCGTTTTTTTTCTGTGCGTTTCACGATTCCAACCCCGGAAGTAAAGAAAGTTATTTACAAATAGTATCCAGCCCCCTAAGTAAACACCATCCTGTACTTTGGCAAGGCGTGATGCCGACCAACCCGAGAAAGCGGAGCATGACCATGATCGAACTTTCACGACGCAACGTCCTCCAAACTGCCTCCGTCGCTTCCTTGCTGTCCCTCATGGGCTGGGGAGCAAATGCCAAACAAACCTCACAACCCTCTAATGAAGGACTTTCAGATATGGCCCTCACTGCTGGCAAAAACAAAGTAACGTTCAAATCCTTTGGCGTGGATTTGGCGGGCGACCTTTACCTGCCCGAAGGCTTTGATGAGACCAAAAAATACAAGGCAATCGTAGGCGCCAGTCCGTTCCCTCAGGTGAAAGATCAAATTCCGGCGACTTACGGCCCGGAAATGGCCGCTCGCGGTTTCATCTACCTGGGCTTTGACTATCTGGGCATGGGTGACTCCCCGGCGCTTCCCGGTGAGTTCAAACAGTCCCGCTACATGTTCCGCCTGATCGAAAACACATGGGACGCGGTTTCCTATCTGGGCACGCTTCCTTTTGTCGAGGAGATCTACGGTCTGGGTGTCTGCCAGGGCGGTTCGATCATCGCGTCAGCAGCCGTGACCGACCACCGCATGAAAAAAATTGCCATGGTTTCCGGTATGATGGCGGCGGATGCGTTCCAGTGGAGTGACCGCGATATGGCGAACCAGATGATCGCCGGTGCCAACGCATCGATGCAGAAGCAATACGAAACCGGTGAACCGGACTATGTCGCCCCGTTCGGCCTGAACGACGAGATGTCCCGCGAAGAGTTCACTGCAGCGGCCGCCTATCCGGCGATGGCTGGCGAGACCTATGACTACTACGGTCGTGATGGTGTCAAAGGTCCGGTTGCGGTTGCGAACTTTACCAACATGCATATCGGCGATCAGGCCATGCAGTCGCTGTTCTCTATCTGCGAAGCCTATGCCGACAAGATCGCGCAGCCGTCACTGACCATCTATGGTACCACAGCTTCAACTGCGATCTGCTCGACCGCATTCGTCGAGAAGCTGACCAATGATCACAAAGAGTTGGCTTTTGACGAGTTCAGCCACGTGGACTTCTACTACAAGCCCGAGGCCGTCAAAGCGTCGACCGACGCTGTGGCCGAGTTCTTCAATTCCTAAACATATCGGGTAGAGGCCATGTTGTGGCCTCTACCTTCCCATCTTCCCTAAATCGGTCCCTCCTGAGGACTGAGATGGCCGACTTTGGCAAAGACTCCACCACTCACGACGTTTTTTTGGGGGGAGGCGATCTGACCGGAAAGACTGTTCTGATCACTGGCAGTTCTGTCGGTCTGGGCGCTGAAACTGCTCGCGCACTGGCTTCCAAAGGCGCGTCGGTCACTATTGTGGTACGCTCGGCGTAAAAGCTGGAAGGTATCGCAACCAGAATCAAGCAAGAGACCGGCCAAGAGGTTGAAGTCGCCTCGCTAGAGCTGGATAAACCTGACACGATCTGCGCCTTTGCAGAGAATTGGCTGGCCCGCTATAACAAGCTGGACATCCTGATCAATACGCCGGCATCATGGCAACCCCGTTTGAGCGCGCGCTCGAGGGGTGGGAGAGCTAGTTTTTCACCAACAATCTGGGCCACTTCCTGCTGACCAACCTGCTGGCGGGCCCGATCAAGGCATCAGGTTCGGCACGCGTGATCATCTGTCTTCTGCCGCGCATTGGTTTACACTCGTCGATCTGGAAGCCCCGAAATTTGAGCGCCGTGAATACGACCCGATGGCATCCTACGGGCAACCCGTATCGGTCGATATCGTCGTAGCCTAAAATTGGGCGCGTGATCAGAAACGTTACCAGTGATGGTACAAGAAAATACACAAGTTAGCTTAGCGCAATCCATGAGCATGGCTTGAACCTTATAGCCGCCTTGACCTTTCCAAGATTTAGAGTTCTGGGTTTGGTGGAATAGGTAGATGTTGTTGATTTCAGAGTTTACATGCTTAGTCATCGCGCATGGCGATAGAACAGACTCACTAACATAGTAAAAGGCGGCGCGATGAGCGGTAGGTCTATTTTTGGTAGAGTTCGATTAATTCTGCGGGTGCTCGCAGTGATTTTTAGCTTCCTGCCGAGCATTCTCCATCGTTGGATTTGGGAGTTAACTGACCTATTGCCCAATGTTGTTGGCGTTGGCCTTCGCTATGCGCTAGCAAAGGCCAAAACAAGGGCGATCGGCGACAACGTTTACTGGGGCCGGAATGTAACCGCAAAGAACTGGTCTAACCTCTCAATCGGGGACAATTGCTCAATCCACGAAAACTGTTTCCTTGACGCGCTCGGCGAGATTGAGATCGGCTCGAATGTGTCTATCGCACATGCGTGTTCGCTTGTATCCTTTGATCACGTGGCTCAACCAAACATACCCATTAAATATAGCCCAATATTGCCCGGAACCATATCTATTGCTGACGATGTTTGGATCACAGCGGGCGTGCGTATCTTGCGAGATACACAGATAGGTTCCCGTGTGATCGTCGCGGCGAATGCAGTTGCGCGAGGACCTTTGGAACAAGGTTGGCTCTATGGTGGAACGCCTGCCCGTCAACTCAAACCCGTTTGCGCCATGGAAGGCGAAACAAACTGACGTTCGGATTCCAGCAAATCTTCGAGAAAGTTCATGTCATTGTCCGTCGCGACGAGCTTTGTAGCTTTCCCTCCGCCATAAAAAATAGCTTTGAGGCCTGCATCTTTAAGAGCGCTTACAACCGAATAAAGACCCAAAAACCGAAGCGATCGAGCACCGTAACGTCCTAGGCGGGCAAGCAAAAAAGACCGAGGCGTTGTCGCTTCGTTTCTGCGCTGCGCAGCCAGATCACCTGCGCCTTTTAATGGAATCCCCAGCCCATTCGAAAGAGTTTCTACATAGCCGTCAGGATCATCGGCAAGATCTGATTGCAGTAGAACGGTGACTTTGCTGAAATGTGCTTTCCAGATTGGTAGATGCTCAGAATACCGACTTGCTCCAATGATCTCAGGATACTTTTTCACTGCCTCCTGAAGCGGAAGCTTTGTGTAGCCACAAGCCATATGCTGGTAATGGGACCATGCCCGCTTTACCGGATCGCGCAGTGTCACAACAATTGGAATATCGCCCAATTCTTCGGCAATTTTCGGGGCGGCGAAACTGGAGACATGAAACAGGGAAGGACCCACTTCGATGATTGCGACATTCTGATCCGGGTCACAGTGCCTGAAGTGTTTTTCATACCAGGCCAACCCGCGGTGATGGTACCTGTCGAAATAAAATGTCTCTTTGACTCCGCTTGGAAGACAGATGTCCCCGCGGCTTTCGAAATACTCGTGTATCCAGCTTGTGCCACACTTCATCGGCCCCACCACAAGCGCGGTGGGTTTTGTTTTTTCAGGCGTGATCATTTTTCGGAGCCCTTTGTCTGAAAAGAGTGGTAGGCGGATCAATCGCAAGACTAGTAATCGCTGCGTTCCGCAGTGCAAGATTTGAGATAACGATGGCCAGAAATGCGGCCAAGGCAGCGCCGGTCGTTCCAAAGAACGGAATGAATGCCAAATTCAACACGATGGTAGAAGCCAATGCCAGTGCAAACGACAAGAGTGTACGTTTCTCGTTGCCCGTCATATTGAGCAGAGGGATGACCGCGCCATTTAACATAGCCACAGTATTGCCGGCCGAAAGGATCAATAGTGGGGTTAGCGCAGCCACGGCCTCTGCTCCAAAGAGGAGGGCTAATATCTGTTCCCCAAAGGCCGCATAAATCAGCAACCCCGGCACCGCTACGCAAAGTGACAAAATGATGCTGGTACGCAGCAGGGTGACTAACTCGTCGTGGTTCAGGCCTTTGCGCAGTTGAGCCAGACGCGGTGCCAGAACAACATTTACGGCCTGCGATCCGAAAGCCACCAGCATTGCGCCTTGCAGGGCTATTCGATAGACGCCAACCGCCGTTTCCCCGATCAAGAGCCCCAGTAGGATCAGATCCGCTTGCCGTGTCGCTACCTGCACGCCGCCGATAGCTGTGAATGGTATTGCAGAACGTAGCCACGTTCGATGCTCAATCGTCACCTTGCCCGTAGAAGCAAAGGTGGCAGGAACTTTGCGCCAAAACAGGTAACGATTGAGCGCGGCAGACAAAGACACTGCTGCAACCATTGCCAAGGTAGTATGGGTTGCCGTAATCCCTCCGGGTAGCAAAGCGTTGAGCAAGAGTGAAATGACGATCAGAATGATCGGGCGCACCACCGTATCGGGAAAGAGAGCTGCTACTGGCTTTCCCAAGCCGCGCAAACCGCCAGACCAGTTTCCCATAAAGGAAAACCCGGGTAGCAGCAGTGTCGAAATGGCAATTGAAAACGCGAGATCGCTGGTTGGAAAAAATGTCAGGGCAACGAACGCAACGATACCGCCGACCACGACGCAGTAGATCGTACTGAAAAGAAGAATCCAGCGCATAACGCCATGTAGTTTTGCCGGATCGTTTGCGTCAGCGGCACGGGAAACCTCGCGTACGACAAGCTCTGTAATGCCGTTTTTAGTCGGAATCGAAAGCCCGGTCGCCACGGCCAGACCGAAGGAGAAAAGACCAAACTGAGCAAGACCGAGAATTCTGGCCAAGACAATTGTCACAAGGACACCCATCAGCGCCTGTGAGACCTTCAAGGCCCCTGTCCCAAGACTTTTACTCAGAATACCGCGGATCATGTCTTTGCCTCCTGAGTGACGTTATCAATACGTTGCCCTGCGGGCGTTTCTCCGGGCCGGTGATGCTGGCTCTAATGGAGTGTTTCGAAAGCCTCCACCATGAAGCGACAAGCTTGCAGGAATGTTCGCCCACTGAGGTATTTCTGCTGCTCCAAAAAAAGCGGAAAGAGGGCCAAAATTTAGACTGCCAGCAACGGGGTCAAGTTGAGCCAAGCATGTTGTGGAGATCCGCGTTTGCTGCTTCGGGGCAATGCTTCGATGATGTATCGTTGACGGCCAAACTCAGCAGAGCTATCTAGATTTACGCTGCTACGCCGCCTGTCGTTTTGTCCGACACAACGTTCGGATTTCCTCGATGTACTTACCGATAACTATGCTCTCGTCAAACTCGTTCTCCATCTCGGAGCGTCCAGCCCGGCCCATCGCGCTACGGGCCTGAGGTGAAAGTGCAATCACGCGTTCCATTTTGTTCTGAAGATCCGCTGCGTCACGCAATCCGCAGATGAAACCGTTGACGCCATCATCCACGGTCTCGCGGCAACCGGGGGCATCGGTAGTGATAATCGGCCGCCCTACAGCTGCGGCCTCGAGCAGGGTGCGAGGCGTGCCCTCGGGATAGGCTGAAGGCAGCACGACGCAGTCCGAGTCCACGATTTCCTGCACCACATTGTCTGAATAGCCCAAATATTCGACGTCACCCGCACGTACCCACTCATCCATCTGCGCGCGCGTTATCGCAGCCGGATTGTCGTTATCGAGAGAACCCAGCAAGCAAAAACGCACATCGCCATGGCGCTGGCGGATGGCGCGCGCGGCTTCCACGAACTCACCCACACCTTTGTCCCACAACATTCGTGCTATAAGCACAAAGCGCAAAGGTGTGTCGCGCCCTGCCTCCGGCAGGGGAGTAAAAGCGAACTTTGTCAAATCTACGCCCGAACCGGGCAGTAGGTTATGCTTGTTGTGCCGGACGACACCGTTGCTGGTAAACAGCTCGCGATCGTCTGGGTTTTGGAAAAAAACCATAGCCGCTTGCTTTAACGCCATCCGATAGAGCCCTTTGGCGACTAGTGTCACTAAATTGTCGGACAAAAAGACCGAGCCTAGCCCCGCAATGTTGTTGATCGTGGGAATGCCCAGTTTGTGCGCAGCGAGCGAGCCATAGATATTCGGCTTGATCGTGTAACCAAGGAATACATCTGGGCTAACCTGCTGCAATGCTTTTGTAAATCGACGATAGAGAAGGTAATCTGACACTGGATTCTTGTTCATTTTCATAGGCACGTCTACATGGGAAACACCTATTTTCAACAGCGGCGCAGTGTACTCATCCTTTGGTGCAACGATGACAACGTCGTGACCCTCGTCCTGAATTGCCCGGATTAGATTCCTGCGCGCCTGCCACACGTAATGCGATGTATTCGCGCCTATCGCAATTTTCTTGTTCGTATCCAAAGTATTGTTTTCCCCAAGTTCCGTCTGACCCAGCTGCCTGACCCGGGAGTTTGGGTATCGAATCCGTACCTGTTTCTTTCTTGTGAATAGAGTGCGGTCAAGGGCTGCTGAGCGGAACCTTCTCACAACTCAAGCGGTGCAGGTTGTGCGGCACGGATTTGATTGGCTATGCGGTTTGAGCCTGACCCTAGCGGCGCGCGAACCAGATACGGCGAAAATCGTTGAGATCCGTCTTCCATCTCCTCAGTTATGCGGGCATCTGCCTGGCAGGACTTTCAGGTACCCGTCAATTAGGCACGCACAATCAAGTTTGTACTGATGAGATCCGTACGCAATTTCTCGGCCGGCAATTTCCTTGATATCCGAGCCCCTGCGACCACAGTCGATGCTGTGAAATTTCTCACACCAAGTTTCGTGAACACAGCCAGTCAATCCTCTCTGGTTTTTGCTCAAAGGCGGGAAAAACTCGCCCGCTAGCGAGGCTGGTAAGAGAAGCAGACCAAAGCGCTCCCTGTTTTTGAGCAATACCTTGGCCATGAACGGGTGTGGCGGTTCATTGCCGTTCGTGACGCAAGGTGGGCCCTGCGCTGATCCAATCGTAAACACTGTCGGTCGGTTGACTGGCAACCATGCTGAAACTTTGTTTGCTGCGATCGTAAAGAACTAGTGAACTGCGGGGACGAGGTGGAAACACTTTCTGTAAGGCGGGTGAAGTAACTTGTGCACTCGAAATGAAGACAAGCCCGTCTGGTCGGGCGCACAAATCATCCAAGGAGAAAACGAATGGCAGATGACTTCGCAAATCACCGCGCCGGTCTGGATAGCCCTCAGGGACATCACGCCGCAGTCACCCCAAGCGATACCGTTGATCTACCTAACGCTACTCGGGCGCTGTGGGTCGGAAATGGCGGCAATATCACAGCGACCACGATTTATGGTGAGACGGAAATCTATGAAAACGTTCCAAATGGTTCACTGCTGCCAGGGCGGTTTACTCGGATTCACGCGACAGGAAACTCAGCAAGCAGTATTTTGGCTCTCTGGTGATCTGATATGATCAATCTCGGACTTTCCATCGCATCACTGGCGGCGCGGTCACGGCGTGGCACCGCTCCGCTGAATCTGATAGCTAACGGCAGCTTCGGAGCGGGAACAATCGGCTGGGTTCCGTTCAGTTCAACCGAACTTGCAATAGAAGCCGGAAGACTGCGTGTCATTGCCGGAGCAACGGCAATCAGGGTGTCTCAGGACGTGAGTGCTCTTATTCAGGGTCAGCAATACCGGTTATCCGCTGATATTGACGCATCCGCCAGCACCGGAACTGTCACAGCTCGTATCAACAGCTCTATCAGCACATCCGGTTCCCTTGTCGTTCTCAGTGTCGCGGCTGGGCAGTCAGGTACCTTTGACGCAAATTTTACCGCACGCGCGGGAGATGTCGTCTTGTTCTTCAACAACACTCGGGGGTTTGGCGACTACTGGCTGGACAACATCAAGATTGAGCCGGTCTGATTACGTCAGCACCAACAGAAGATAGGCGGCTAACGCCACGACGATGGAAAACACTACCACTGGCGGTGGGTTTTCGACATCTAAGAGTTTCTGCTGGAATGCCCCGGCCTGATACGCAAGATAAAGCGCTGCCGCCAGAAGAAAAAAGGCTATGATATCAATGAGTATTTTGGTCATACACCTGCTTTCTAAACATCCACTGTGAACTAAATCCTAACAGACCTGCTGTCGCCCGACCCATGTGGTCGGGCTTTTTTGGGGGGGGCATTGAAGTCCTGCCGGACAGGCCCGTGAGATTCTGGTTCGGCAACGCACGCAAGTAGTCGATGTCTTGCCGGGCTATCTTGGATAGTTGGGTCACGTATTTCCGCAGCAGCGGGTTTGAGAAACGAGTTCCGCGAACGTTTGAAACGGGCAAAATGCGGGCGTGAATTGACCCTTTACGATTTGTTCGCGCCACTTCGATACCGTCCAGTGTTGCCGCCGCTGAAACGAAGGCCTTGAACATCAGACCGACCGAGTGCGCCTTTAGATGAACCGGTGGCATTCTTCGACTATTTTGTTCAGTTTTTCCCGACTCACCGCCCCGATCTGCATCCGCAACACTATGCGGCATAGAAGTTGAACAGATTATCTTCAAAAGCCAGTTCAGAGTCGACAGTTGTCCGAGTAAACAATTTGCGAAGCTTGCTGCAACAAAAAACGGCAACTTCTACCCGTCTTCATGCACCTTAGAAGCTTGCGACAAAGCCCACGGTAGGTCGTTCACCAGCTGCTGTGCGAGCTCTAGTGGCCGATAGTTTGCTGCTGGTTCAGTGTGCAGGTTAAAGGTTACTATTGCTTACGCATGAAATTACGACACATCTGTGTGGGTTAATACCTTCAGAGGCTTGTAAAGCTCTGGCAGTGCATCCAAAAACTGTCAGAGACTTTGCCGAGTTTGCCCATTTCTTCCGGCAGACGCCGAAATGCGCCGAAATTCAGCGCAACCAGGGAGCTTTTTAATGGCACTAGAATTGCAAGAGATGTGCAACGGTTTGGGTTTTCCCGAAGGCCCGGTTGCGATGAACGATGGGTCGGTTTTGTTTGTCGATATCAAGGAACAGACCTTGGCACGCCTGTCACCCGCCGGTGATGTTCACGTTGTGGCAGAGATCCCCGGCGGGCCCAACGGGGTTGCAATAGGCCCGGACGGGGCAGCCTATGTCTGCAACAATGGTGGGGTCTACAGTTTTGTACCGTTCGGTCCCGACCAGATCTCTGTTCCTGCCCCGATCCGGCCGAACTACACGGGCGGGTCGGTACACCGAGTCGATTTGAAGACCGGAGCCGTGACGCAGTTGTTTGACTCGTATAACGGCAAGCGCCTGATCGCGCCCGACGATCTGGTGTTCGACAAGTCCGGCGGCTTTTGGTTCACTGACACAGGGATAGAGGATGAGGAGTCCACACGTTATGGTGGTCTCTATTATGCCTCGATAGATGGCAAGACGCTGATCAAAGCTGCCACGATTCCCATGCCCAATGGAGTCGGCTTATCGCCGGATGGCGGAACCGTTTATGTCTCGGACACGGTGTTTGGGCGGCTTTGGGCGATGAAAATCAAAGGTCCTGGTGAGGTCGAACCGGGTCCTATTCCTGGTATGCCGGGCAATGTTGTGCAGACATTGCCGGGATATCAGTGGCTGGACAGCCTCAAGGTTGAACAGGATGGCCGCGTTTGCGTCGGAACTTTGTTCAATGGCGGGATAACGGTGTTCAACCTGGATGGCTCCACCGAGCATGTGGAAATACCTGATATGTTCACCACGAACATGTGCTTTGGCGGCGATGACATGCGTGACTTGTGGATCACGGCGTCGAGCACCGGTAAAATCTACAAGGCCCGATGGCCCCGCCCTGGCTTGAAACTTGAATTCACCGCGTAGCGCGCAAGTTTCTCTGGAAAAGACATATGTTTTTGTGTCCGGCGTGACACTTTCACGGCCATTTGAGTATGCCAAAACACCTTTTCGCTCACAAACTCTGGCGGGGTGGGGTCGGGTATTGTAAACCCTTTGCTTAAATGGGGGATATGACCGATATACCAACGCGAAAACTCGCGGAACCTGGCCAACGGCGCCAGGTGTCTGTCCTGTTTGCCGATATGGTAGGCTACACAGCTATCGTTGCCGGTCTGGAGGAAGAAAAAGCGCTCGAGTTCGTGCGCAAAGTCTACGAAACGTTGGTTCGTGCAGTCGAAGAAAACGGTGGTGCCGTCCGCGATTTTGCCGGCGACAGCATAATGGCGTTGTTCGGAATCCCGGACTCGCTTGAGGATCCAGCCTTGCGGGCCTGCCGGGCCGCGTTGTCGATCCACACAGCCTTCGCTTCAGCCGCTTCAGCCTTTGAAAAGCGCTTTGGAGTGTGTCCGGAAATGCGCGTCGGAGTCAGTTCGGGCAATGTTCTGATGGCGACGGTGCAGGGGGAAACGGGGCCGACGACGGCGGTGGGCAGTACGGTGAATCTGGCCGCACGTCTTGAAAACCTTGCACCAGCCGGGGGCAGCCTGCTTTGTGACACCACCCGTGACCTTGTTGAATGGGTTTCCGACCTCAGTTTTTTCGGTGAACACACGATCAAGGGTTTGTCCGCGCCGCAAAAGATCTGGCAACTGAAGGCTGTTCACGAAGGTGCCACGCGCTTTGACGCGTCAGTTGCGCAAGGATTAAGCGATTATGTCGGTCGGGCGGTTGAACTGGATATTATGTCTGCGGCCCTGCGGAAATCAAAATCCGGGCGATCGGTCGTTGATCTGGTGGCAGAGCCGGGCCTGGGTAAGACGCGCCTTGTCTACGAATTTGTTCAGCGGGCACCGGCAGACGAAGTCACTGTACTGACGGGGAACTGTTCCGCCAACGGCCAACAAATTCCGTTCCTGCCCTTTTTGGAAATCGTCCGGAAGTCTTTTTACATCAGCGACAGGCAAAACCCGCTGCGCGTTCAGGCGAAACTGGAAGCGGGTCTTGGGAAGTATGGGCTGTTGTCCCAGCAAAATCTCGGCCTGATGATGAACCTTCTGGGGCTCAAATCGCCTGAAGGATCTTTGGATGGTCTCGACGGCGTTCTGATCGGTTTGCATACTCGCGAATTGTTGACAGCCTTGCTCAAAAAGAAATGCGCATCAGGCCAGGTCATTCTAGTGATCGAAGATGGCCATTGGATCGACAGTTCCTCTGAAGATTTGATGGCTATAATGCTTGAAGACTCGGATATTCCAAACCTGCTGGTCATTCAAACGCGGCGGCCGGAGTACACGCCGAAATGGCTTGGCAACAATGGCGTGACGACTATCGCGTTGACGCCATTGCCGCTTGCAGACTTTGCGGATCTGGCTCAGAGCCGTCTTGGTGTATCCGAGCTACCGAACGGTTTGGCGGAACAGTTGACCGACCGTGCCGGGGGCAACCCGCTGTTCGGTGAAGAGATTCTGGGCTATCTACTGGATCAGGGCGCTTTGCGTGTCGATGACGGCACGGCCTATTTCAACACGGATATCAATGACAGCGGATTGCCCCTTACGATGCGCAGTCTGCTGACGACCAGAATTGAACGTCTCGCACCCGAGGATCGTGAAATCTTGCAGGCCGCCGCCGTGATCGGTCGCCGCTTTGATCCCGGCCTGCTGTCCCAAATTGTCCCCGATTCTGATGAAATTGGCGCAACTCTGCAACGATTGCAGGCGCAGGATGTTTTGTATCGTGAGACGAACTCGACAGACTACTTATTCAAACACGTTCTCCTCAGGGATTCTGTTTACCAGAGCCTTATTCTGTCGCGCCGGTCCGAGTTGCACTTGGCGATTGCCGACGCGCTTGTTTTTCGCAATGCGAACCGGTTGCAGGAAGTGGCCGAAACGCTGGCCTTCCATTACGGGCAAACCAATCGTACCGATCAGGCGTTCCATTATAGTCTGATGGCTGGTGACAAAAGCTTGGGGGTGTATTCGCTGGACGAAGCCAACCGGTTCTTTGTCGCGGCGTTGGAACTGTATCAAAGCGATCCGGATTGTGCTTCGGATGAACAGTTTGCCGCCTTCATGGCCAGCTTTGCGCTCTGTTCCAACATCTCGTTGCGCGTCAAAACGATTATCGAGCTGGCTGGCACGATAAGGCCGATCCTACAAAAGGTGGGGGACAGTCAGCACCACGCCCTTTTTCTACACCACTATGTGTCGTGCTTGGTGTGCAGTGGCAGGTATCACGAAGCACATTGGGTGCAGCAGGAATTGACCGAAATGGCTCAACGCCTGAGGGATGCGTCTTCCAAAGCCTATGCCATGGTCAACGAACTTTCGGTTTCGATCTATCATTCTCCGATCCCGAATGAACGGTTTGACGCCAAAAAGCGCGAGATCGAGTCGGTTCTGAACAAAATCGACGATGCCTATATCCACAATTTCTTTCTGGCAACGGTTGGCTGGAACGAATTGACCCGTGGCCGTGTGGCCCAGGCGCACGCGGCGTCAGATCGGATGATTGCGCTTGGAAAATCCAAGAATGATCCGCGAGCTTTGGGATATGGAACCGCGATGAAAGCGTTGATCGCAATGGTCACGGATGACCATGAGCTGGCGCTGACAATGGCTGAAAAGGCGCGGCAGGACTCGAAGGTTGAGTTTGAGTTGGCCATAGCCGAAGCGGCTCGCGTTGCCGCCATGATCCCGCTGGAAAAACCCGGCGCGATTGAAACCGTTCAAAAGCATATCAAGGACTGCGACGAAAAAGGGTGGACCTTGTTCACCTTCGGGCCTGCGGCAATGCTGGGCGTGGCTTATGCGCTGAACGGTCAAATCACTGCCGGGTTGCGGCAAGTCGAATGGGCCATTCAGAGGCGTACGGATGAGGGTACTCAGGTTTCGGCAGATTGGGCGCGGCTGTTTCTGTGCGAGATGTATCTGGCCATTCTGACAGGCGAGGGCGGTGGCTCGATCAGCGTTCTGATAAAGAACTTCCGCTCGATCATCTGGGTCATGCTGTTTGGTCGAAAGCGGCTTATTACAATGATCGAACAGGTGCGCAGCAACCCGCAGTTTGACAAGAAGGGCCATTACATCGCCCGCTGTGACATGATCATGGGGCTGCTCTACAAGGCAAAGAAAAAGAAGTCGCAGGCCAAAGATTATCTGACCAAAGCACGTGTTGTCGTCGAATCCGCCGGGCGCTCACCAATGCTGACACGGATCGATGCCGCTCTGGCCGAGCTTGCCTAATCCGTCAGTTCAGACAGGTACTTGATCGCCGTTAGACTAGGCAGGAAGGTGTAAGCGCCACCGCGCGTTTGGATCAGACGCGGGAACCCGCTCAGGCGAATTGTGTCCCCGTTCGGCAGCGTCATGTCGAACCAGCTGGTTTCCGGTGTGTTGGCACCCAGCAAAGGATCGTTCGCGCCGGTAATCCGAGGGTCTTGCAGGCCCAGATTTATCCAGTCGCACATCACTGCCTCGAACTGCGCGCCGATATTGGCACCAATGAAGCTGCCCAGCAGGCCGCGTTCTTCAGTATCGGGGTTCTGAGGGTCGAAATCCGGACCATAGGACATGCCCCGCCGCACCAGTCGGCGCGTGTAATTTGCGATGCGCTGCACGACCGGGCCACCACGAGGATTGCCGCGCCGCAGGTGCGACCCTGCCGGACAGCGCGAGCCGTGGCTATAGTCGAAATTGGTCAGTGACACCTCGTGCTCAGGCCATTGGGCATTCGGTGACAGTTCGTAGGGCACGCCATTGCGCCAACGTCCACACATCTGCGCGGCGACCACTTCGCGCAGGGCACCGTGCATGTCCAGTCCTTCGCCGATGCGTTCAAGGTTATCGGGGTCTGCCAACTGGTCGCGTTTGGGATGCCGCATCAGAACTTCGGCTGCCTGATTCAGATACGTTTCAAATCCGGCTGCATCCTGCGCTAGAATCCGGAATGCGTTGAACGATCCGTTGTACCCAAGCGCATGGGGTGAAGGAACGCGGAACAGCACACCCTCCTGTTTGGTCGGATAACCAAGCAAGGCGGTTCCAAGCGGGTCGATGGGTTCGTCCACGCCTTCCTGATCGGGGTCGTAGACTTGTTCGAAACGCGGCTGGGATATCCCGTCAACATAGCCAAAGAACACCTTACCCTCGGGCAGGTTTCGCCCATTGCGTACGCCCAGAATATTGAAGGCTCCGGCGACTTGTTGTTCGACGGCATCAAGATGTTCAGGAACGTCCGAATGCACCGATGCGATCAGATGAATGCGGTCCGGCTGGTCAAAAGGGGCAGGCCAGTTTTCGGGTCCGCTGTCCCCGAAATCCCCGAGTTTCATCGCCCGTTGTGTCATGCCCTGAACGAATTCGGTCGGGAAGGTCTTCAAATGCTCGGGCGGTGTGCCCAAAGCTTTCAGCCCCGTAAAGGTGATGCCGATGTTAAAGCAGAAGGGCGGCCTGACTTCCCACAACACGCCACGGGTGATTTCGGGCACTGTGCTGCTGCCACCATCGACTGCAGCTGCCAGAAACCGACGTGCGGCTGCGCGGTCGGTGACTTCGAGGATCAGATGGCGCACTAAATCGCGGCGATATCCCCGTAGAATGTTGCCCTGAATGTCGGCGAGATCGAGTTTTGTAGTCACCAGCCCTGTCCGAATTTTTGGCGCACCTGCGCGGCTGAAACCCCGGGATAGGCGCGATAGCCACCCCCAAGTGAAATATTGCGATTGGCGTGCAGTTGCAGAACAAACTCACGCGGCAGGGTCTCCAACCTATGTGGCGGCTCATTCGGCGGCAGCCCCTTGGCTGCGTCCTGCAGGCCGAACAGGTCGGTCGGGAAGTCGGCCGCCTGAAACAGGTCATGCGCGTGCACCCAGTCGATGAATTCTTCGACATTGCGCTCGGTCGGGATCAGGTGTTCTGCACCGTCGACTAGCGAGATGACATCGTTGAAGACACTGCCAATGGTGGTGATGAAATCACGGATGTAATTGCTGAAATCACCGTCATAGACCGAGATCATACAGATGTTGTTGTCGATGAGCAGGAACCGCGCAAAATGAACCGTGCCGACATTGTCCAATCCGGCAAAAATCTCATCTACATTCTGGGCGATGGCCAGTGTGGCCCGCGCGCGCCCGGCTGGCGACGGGTCTTTCAGCGGCATGATCAGGTTCATCATCCGCTGTACGTTCTCACTGGGCTGGGGCGAGGGGCGCGGACCGCCGGGCAGTTTCGGCTTTGGATCACGCCAATGCCAGTACGGCACCACGATGTAACGTGACAGGAACTTGAACCATCCGCGCTCGGGCAGGCTGTTGACGTAGCTGTTGAACCAGCTGTTCTGGCTTGTCATGACCTAACTCTCCGAGAAGGGGCAGGGCGACCCGCCGCGCCATTCGCTTGATATTCTGTAGGAGTCTATTCGTATCTTCAGAACAGGATCATTCGACGCCTCGATCCCATTGGTCAGCAGGCCCGGGTTAAAGCTGAGCTTTTCACAGTCTGCGATCTGGTCCTCGGGCACAGTGTCCAGTGTCAGCGTGCCCATCATGATCCGTTTGCGGTGTGGCGGCCAGGGGCGGGAGGAATTGTTGAAATCGTCGCCCACTTCGCCAATCATCATCATCAGGGAAAACCGCGCGGGTTCCTTGGCCAGACGGTCTTTTAATTCGGCCCGCAGGTAATCATCGACCGGTGCATTGTTGGAGTCTGTTCTAAGAACACCGGCAATCGGCTGCCATGAAAACCGAACCCAGCGACGTGTATTGTCCTCGCCAGTAACCACAAACGTATGCACGGCATGATACGCCGCCCTGACATAGCTAGTTGGCGCACCGATTTGGGCAGCCTGCATGATACCCAGTTGGGAATATGCGTTCTGATCCGCGAATTCGATGGCACCGTCATCCGGGCTGATGGTTTCCCCCGGATAGGGATCGCGCTTGGGCAGGATCAGTTGCAGGTAGTTGCAGATCTTTCGCCAGGGTGACTCGGCCTCATACATTCTGGGTTTCGCGGCTTCGGCGAAGTCCAGAAAAGTCTCGGGTGTCGGGGCGAAAAACTCTGGCAGGGTCATTGCGATCAGATCGGTATCCGTGCCATCGCCCAAATGAAACCGCACCGCCATACCGCGCACGTCAGACCAGCCGTCATGCACGGCAGCGCACCCGGATCCGTTCGAGAACCGCGCGATCACATCCGTCTTTTCCGCGCTGAAGTGGTCGGCGACGCAGTAATGTCGGGCAATTGGTGAGGGTTCGAAACTCCCCGTCGCGCTGATTCCGATGCTGTGCACCGGGCGCAGAGCCGTATCGCCATCCGGGCGCTGCAACACCGCAACCAGCTTCTCGGCTATGCCGGGATCGCTCATACCTCTTCCCCTTTTCAGTCTTTTAAATCCGCTGAAAATTTCGCGTTAACCATAAGCGCTGAGCCTTCAAAGGCAACAGAAACAACGTGGAGGCGGCGGTGAATTTCCCATGTGGTTCAAAATGATCAGCCGGTCACCACTTTTGCAGCATCTCGACGGCGTTCGCCCAGTATTTGCTCTGCTTGCTGGCCTGGAAAGCGTGGTCCATCAACATGTAGGATTCGGGTTTGTGGGTCGCCAGGCCGACGATCTTGGGCAGAGGTGGATTGATCCGCACCAGCCGGTTCTTCAAAACCATACGCGCCATCCAGTACTGGTTTTCCGCAGAGGTGGTGAGCAGCAATTCAATCAATGCGCCTTTAGGTGCACCCGATGTCACTCCGAACCATTTCAACAGGCCCCAGTCATCGGGATTCTTAATCATTTCTTCGGAAATGTCCGTCGGTTGCTGTCCTGTGCCGATTGACAGCGCTTCGATATCCGCAACCCCTTTTGCGCGCTCAGCTGCGATTGCGACATTGATCCCGTTCATCACCGGGTTGTTGGCAAAGGTTCCGCCATCGGCGAAATAGCCGTAATCGACACCATCGGCCGTGATCAGATGCGGCGGGAAATATGAGGGGGCGGCCGAACTTGCCATTGCGACGTCCAACAGTTTCACCGTTGCCATGTCCAGCCAAGCCTCGTGTTCAAGGTTCTGATTTGTGATCGTGAACGGCGACCAGCCGATCTTGTCGCTGCGATGCAGGCAAACCGTATTCACGGCCAAAACCAGATCTGACGATATCGACCCGATGGTCCGGTCTTCGACGAGCGAAGTCCCAATGCGTTCAAGACCTGAGGCATGGTATTGCGACGCCATAATGCCCGGACCGCCACCAAGCCTGAACCGCCGCATGATTTTGTCGAGCGCTTTGTCCAGAACACCGCGTTCGTTCTCAAGAAAAATCTGGTCAGCGTCACCGCGATAATGCGCGGCCAACTCACTGACCAATACGCCCATATCCTTGCCTTGGGTCCGGCCATCCGCCAGAGCCACGGCAATCAGACCGCCGGTAGATGTGCCCGCGAAGCCGTCCGCCTTATCCAGAAATCCAGTTTCTTCGTGAAGGCTCTGCAAAATCAGGCAGGTCAGGTATCCTCGTATCCCGCCGCCATCGCAGGAAACCAACTTAAATGCCATATGATGCGCCTCGTAATCTTGCCTGCAACCTCGCCCCGGCCAGAGCCGGGTGACGGTTTTTTGTTCTTTTGACGCTGACCATTGAGAAAAACAAGCGTCACGTAGAAACGGGCCTAACTTGGGTTCTGCCGTAAATGCGCGTTTAGTCGGAAATCAATGGAACTTACTAGACGATCCAGCGGTTCAGCGTCGCGCAATCTACCTAAACGCCACGCGTGACCAGGATTTGTTTAAGGTCACTGTACGACACTGAATATCGCAAATAAAAGAACACCGCGTTTAAAATTACGCCCTGCGGAATGTGTGCACCTCTGAATGAGATTGCCGCCGCCCGCATCGTTCGAAATCCGCGAGACCATTTACACGAGCGCTTCGCTTCAAAAGCTCGCGGCTTGCTTCTCAAGAAAAGAAACCCTGACAATCCTTTTGGGACGGGACCTGCTGCGTCGCTCGGTAGAGCGACGCAGCAGTCGATATCTTAGAACGACCAGTTCAACCCTGCGCGCAAGTAGGGACCTTGAGCGTCATTTCCGATTTCCTGTTCGGCAGTGGCTTCGAACTGCATGCCGTGCATAAGGTCTTTTTCATACCCCAGCACAATGCTTGCACCGGTAAAGTCCGTGGACGCGAATGTCAGCGTTTCCGTTGATGAGAACACGGTGACATCTGCGTTGGTGTCCCCCAGTCCTCTTCGTAGGACGCCGCTCAACTGACCAGAGATGACACCTCCGTGACCTAGCTCTTTATCAATTTCCGCACCAAGTCGGGCTTCGATTACTTCCGTTGTGGCCGATCCGACAGTCGCATTGGCATCGGATCTTGTTTCTGTGTATTCGTCGTCTTTCTGGCGCGTATACCGAACTTCACCAATGCCGAGCAGTCCGAAATCGTCGCTGACATGGAATGCCCGCTCTATGCCGATGTGGGCAGTCAACAGCTGACTGTCATAGTCGGCATGCGCGTCTGGGCTGCCGGTAATCTGGCGCGACCGATCCGTAGACAACCACCCGTAGCCGAACCCGAACTCGAGTGTGTAAGCGCCCACCTGACGTCCGATTGCGGTATCCAGATAGAAACCAGTGGTATCAAAATCGGTTGTGTCAGTATCTCCATCGGCGTTGAAAACACCCATGCCCACAGCCAATGAAAGGCCATTGTCCAGCTGGCCGGAAAGCCCCACACTACCATCGAACAACACGATGTCGGTGTCATTGCCCGGTACAGTTTCAAACTGACGGTATTGGGCATCTATCATCGCGTATGGCCGGAAACCTCCGAATGCAGCGGTCGCCTGCTGAAACGCGAAACCACGCGATACCTGCGCTGGCTGATCGTATCTCAACGCATCGCTTGCACCGCCGACGACGCTTCCGAAAAAGGCCGTTACATCGCCAGAGATTCCGAGATCGCCAGTGTCCACAACAGCGTACACAGGTGCTGATCCGCCCTCATCTTGGACAAACCAGGCTGATCTGCCGTCAGAGACTTGTGTCGTAAACACACCCACGCTTGGCGCAGCATCCTCAAAGTAGAAGACGTTACTGCCGCCTTTTGCATCCAGATTTACATTGTGATCTTGCACCCGGATCAGACCGGATACCTGATCCTTGCTGTCTACATTCAGAGTACCACTGCCCGTACCTAAGAAGATTGCATACGCCTTGCCGCCGTCGGATGTAGCCGAAATCCGGCCTACATCAGAAATTACACCGTCAAAGTTTTCGAAATACAGTCCGTAGGCTTCGGAAGACGCACCGCCAGTAGCAGTGGCCGTGATGGTGCCCGTATTCGAAAACGTGCCTTGCATGTTTTCGATCCAGACCCCTGCGGCGGATGCTCGGGCTCCGTCGGTGCCATTCACGATTTTAGCGGTCGCATCGATTGTACCGGAGTTCGTAACCGACGCGTTCACGTCATCATACAGCAATATGCCTTGTGCTCTGAGGTTCGCAGCCCCCTGAGCGAGAACCGAAATGCTGCCGCTGTTTGCAACGCTTCCGGTTGTATCCCCCCGAATGTAGATACCGCGAGCGGTGGCCCAGTCTTTCTTGGAAATACTCACAGTGTCGATCACGCCTGAATTGGTCAAGTTACCTTCAAAGCCGTGACGGACGTAAAGACCGCTGGCATAGGCAGAACCTGTATCCCCTTCGGCGCGAACCTTAATATCGCCGCTGTTGGCGAAGTTTCCTTCCAGAGAGGCATCTTCATCTCTGGGGTCCTCGTTGCGTATGTAGAAACCGTATGCCTCGGATTCGTCATCCGTGGTTGTTGATGTCACGTTCACTGTGCCAGAGTTTGTGACATTGCCGACAATTCCATCTTGCACTGCGAATCCTGCGGCAAGGGCACTTTCGTACCCTGTGGCGTCAGCGGTGATCGACCCGCTGTTGGAGAGATTGCCTTCCATCCGGTCTTCGACGATCAAGCCGGTTGCATAAGCCTCTGAGGTGTCAGATATCGCAGTCGCGGTGATCGAACCGGAGTTCTGAAAATACCCTTCGAAATCATCATCGATTTTCAGACCTGCGGCACTGGCTTCGGACTCACCCCGCGCGTTGACAGTGATCGACCCGCTGTTGGTGACGTCACCTTCCAGATCGTTTGCGACAAACAGGCCAAAAGCTTCGGCACTGCCATTGTCGGACTGGGTATTGACCGTAAGCGTACCTGAGTTGGCAAAGTTCCCGATCAGATCTTCGCGCAAGAAAACACCCGATGCGCTCGCGTCATTGGCATTCTGCGCGCTGACGGAAATCGAACCCGCGTTGGTAATATTCCCAGTGGTGACTTCTTCAAAGTAGACACCTGCCACGTCCGGCGTGGTTGCAAAGGGCGGGCGTGGTGGACGTGGCGGACGCGGCCCGGTTGCCTCAGTGCTGACTGAATTTACCGAAATCGTACCGGAGTTGGTGAAGGTCCCAGTGTACTCATCATCCAGGTGAAAGCCCCGCGCAATTGCGCTGGATACTCCGGTCGTACTCACCGAAACAGTGCCGGAGTTGCCAATATCTCCGGTCATATCTCCGTCAACATAAAAGGCGACAGCTTCTGCGTCGTCGCTGGTCGATGAGGCCTGCACTGTTACCGTGCCACTGTTTGTTATGTTGCCGTCAAGATCCGAGTCCATATAGAAAGCATATGCTTCACCGGAATCCGTCCCACCCTGAGCCCGGACCGTCAACGTACCGCTGTTTTCGAAGTTGCCGTTAAAGGTGTCGTCGAGATAAATGCCATATGCGGTGACTTCGCTGGCACTGACGGCAGACACCGTCAGAACACCGCTATTGGTAATGTTGCCCATCACGGCATCGTTTACGTAGAGACCGAATGCCTCAACACTGTCCGATGAAGTGCTGGTACCACGAATGTCGATTGTGCCTGAGTTCGTGAAATTCCCGTTGAGGTTCCCGGACAGGTAGAAACCCGAGGCGCTGACCTCGCTAGACGCCTGCGCAATGGCACGGATGGTTCCACTGTTCGAGATACTCCCGTTGGTATCACCTTCGATATACACGGCGGCTGCATCGACACTGCCGGAAGAGGCGGACGCATTTGCGGTGATCGTACCGGTATTGTTGAAGTTCCCGTTCAGGTCGCTTTCCAAATGATACGCCCAGGCCGTCGCTGACGTGTCTGCAGCAGCGTTGACGGTCACAGCCCCGCTGTTGTTGACGCTGCCGGTCATGTCGCCGACAACACGAACACCGATGGCGTCAGCAAAACTGCCGTTGTCCATCGCGATTGCCGAAATCGTGCCAGAGTTGTTCAGGTGACCGTCCAGGTTGGCATCTACCAGTATGCCGAACGCACTTAGGGTAGAACCGTTTTTCGCTGTAGCCGAGATAGTCCCGCTGTTGCTTATTCCAGTGTTGACATCACTGACGAACAACAAGCCTAACGCAGACGCCACATTCGAACCGGCAGCGGTTGCGGTGGCCCTGATTGTACCTGAGTTTGAAATGGTTGCGGTTGACTCAACACTCCCGACGAATACAGCCCCCAGCGCGCTCGCACCATTGCTTGATGTGGAATTCGCGCTTGCTGTGACAGTCCCCGTGTTTGCGAACGCACCGCTATATTCTTGCAGCATAAGAAAGCCGAGGGCCGCAGCCCCGCTGCTGCCGTTCGCAGCGATGTTGATAGTTCCGTTGTTTCTGATGGCCCCGGATGCTTCGAGGTTCCCGGTCAGAACAACACCAATCCCGAATGAATTTCCGGAAGACGGGCCCGTAATGGTACCGTTGTTAGTGGCAGTGCTTGAGTAATTTGTGTTTATCTCGACCGCGGCGACGGCTGCGGTGGTCAAGTTAATTACCCCCGTTTCAGTAATCGTTGCGTCGATATCCGATGAGATAACAGCCTGTGTGTTCTGAGGCGTGGAAATAACCTGAGCCTGGGCATTGCCTACCGTCAGGGCAGTTGCAGACACAGAGGCTAGGAAAAGCGATGGCGCAACACTTGCCACCCGTCCTTTCCACTTCACCAAACGACCCCCTCGCGCCACACGATCATGGGCGCGCTCTGCTGCGCAGTCTTTCATTTTCCGAATACCCCCTCGGAACTAATGTTCTGTTAACTATTGTTGCAAGGGCTAGCTAAATTCAAAGCTGGGCACAAATGTGACAGTTTTATATTTATTGGGAAGATTTTCCTGTATTGCTCAAACGACACACAACATATCGACATGATACTTGACCTTGTCGGCGCTGTCGCACCGATGGACGATATCAAAAGAATAATCTAACACGTGGTGATTGCTGCGGCTAAACACGGTCATTTGGGGCGGTGCACTTCTGAGATGAGGCAAAAGATGTACGAACAGAAACAGATTTCCGTACAAGACGCCTATACTCAGGGTTTGTCACATTATGAGAACGGACATCTGAAACAAGCAGTTGGGCTTTTTTCGGAAATCATCCGTGTCGCACCCCGGCATGCCGCATCACATCAAATGCTGGGCCTGATCGCCTATCGAATGGGGCAGTTTGAACCCGCTGTTGCCGCTTTCGAGCAAGCTGTGCGTCTGCAGCCGGGGAATGCGGCCTTTCTTACGAATTTCACTGAAATTCTTCGTGCCTCCGGTCGGCTTGATCAGGCTTTGGAAACCGGAGTTCAGGCAGTGCGTCTAGCGCCGGGCAACCCCGCGGCGCATTCCAATCTCGGACTGGTCTATTACGACCGGAAAGACCTGAGCCAAGCAAAAACGTCGCAAGACCGTGCGCTGGCCCTTGATCCAAACTTTGATCGTGCAATCAATAACCTGGGAAGCATCGCCAGAGATGAGGGCGATCTCGGGAAAGCTTCAGAACTTTACCGAAAGGCGTTGCGGATCAATCCGGGTTCGACGGAAACCGCCAACAATCTTGTTTCGGTTCTTATCGAAGCCGAAAAACTTGCTGAAGCCGGCGAATTTGCCAAGGCCCGGTTGGAAATCAGCCCTCGGGATGCAGAGCTGCACCGCAACTTTGGTCGGCTGTTGGTGCTTCAGAACTATTTGGACTCGGCCGAGGCCAGTTTCCGGACTTCCATCGATATTGACAGCACAAAGGCGGATAGCTTTGTCGGTTTGTCTCAGGTTTTGTTTGAAAAGAACCACCCAAAACTTGCTTTGATAGAAGCAGAACAGGCATTGCGTTTGGACCCGGACAACGCAGCAGCCTGCCATCAGTTGGCTTTGGTCGAAGCTCATCTCGGAGAGGTTGAAAAGGCCGAAACGCTGCATAAACGTGCTTTGGAACTGAAGCCGGAAATGACTGCAAGTCATTTGGCTCTGGGTCATTTGGCGATGGAACAGGGCAAATTTGAGGCGGCGCGCCAAAGATTTGAAACGGCAGCCGAACTCGCTGACGACAAGTTGAGTGCGTTGATCGCACTTGCGCGTCTAGAAAAGGTCACCGAGGACAGCGAGGTGTTTCAATCTCTGGAAGCTGTGTCGTCTTCGGTGGAAACAATGCTGCCCCAGAAAGCCGTCGCCTATCATTATGCGATGGGAGATTGCTACGAACGGTTGGGGCGATACGATGAGGCCTTTTCGAGTTTCGAAAAGGGCGCGCGGGTCAAGCGTGGTCTAATTTCCTACGATCCCAATGAGATCGATCAACTGACGGACGACCTTATCGCCACATTTGACCGTTCAACGATAGAGCGGCTGCGCAGCTGCGCCATTTCCAGTGCAAAACCGATTTTTATCGTCGGAATGCCGCGTTCGGGCACAACGCTGACGGAATCCATCCTAGACGCCCACCCGGATGTTTTCGGCGCAGGTGAGCTAAACGACCTGCAGAATATTTTTGGCCGTTTGCCTGACGGAACAACGAATGTGCCTAGAGCTTTGCGTAGTACCACAGCAGGGGCTTTGATCCGATGCGCGGAAGACTACGTCGAGGCTTTGTCGGCGCACTCTCCGAATGCGGAACATCTGGTTGACAAGATGCCGGCCAATTTCCAGCTGATCGGACTGATCCACGCGATCTTGCCGAATGCAAAGATCATACATATCGCGCGCGAACCCATGGATATTTGCTTGTCCTGCTATACACGCCTGTTTGAGCGTAGCCAATTGCACAGCTATGACCAGCAAGAGCTTGGCCAGTATATCAACAACTATATACGTCTCATGAACCACTGGCGTGAAACGCTACCTGAGCGTGCGTTCCACAATATTCACTATGAAGATCTGGTAGATGATATTGATGGCGTGGCACGGGGTATGATTGCGTATTGCGGCCTCGATTGGACAGACGCCTGCCTGGAATTTTATTCGGGCGAACGGCGTGTCAGAACGGCCAGCGTACAACAGGTTCGCCAGCCGCTCTATTCATCATCCAAGGCGAAATGGCGGCGATATGAACGGTATTTGCAACCTCTGATGGACACCGTCGGTGAAAACCGAATTCGCTTCTGAGCGTTGGTCCGACTTGCTTAACGGAAGGTTTCTGGCTCATCCGAACGGTCAACGAGTGAAAATTATCCCGCTCGATTTTCGAAACGTGAATCACGCAGGTGGTTCAAAATCATTGGATCTTGACCCCAAGCTTAGGTCTCAAAGCTCACAGAAACGTTCTCTTCGGTCGCGACACTCTGGCAGGTCAGAATAAGTCCTTTTGAAACATCACTGTCTTCAAGAGCCATACGGTTCCGCATATGGACGGCTCCATGGGTTAAACGGGCGACACAAGCGCCACATACACCCGACTGACAACTGAAGGGTGGGTTCAGGCCGGCTGATCGGGCTGCTTCGAGAATGGTTTGTCCGGCGGATACTGGAATTTCTGTCGATGCGCCGTTCAGCTCTATGCACGCCGAGGCTGCGATCCCCGGCACGCTTGTGTCACTTTCGGTGTCGCCACCAAAGCTCTCCATGTGAATGCGGTCGTCCGGAACGTCCAGGTTGCGTAGGGCGGTGCGAGTATCTGAATTCATCGTGCCGGGACCGCAGATCCAGAATTGCGTGTCCTGCGCCACCGGAGGTGTTTCGGAAATCGATGCCTGAATGGCCTCTGCGTCCAGCCGTCCCGTGCGCCAAGGGCTGAACCAACTGAACAAAGCGGGACGGGAAAGGACATGCCGCACGGTGAAACGTTGTGGGTATTGTGCCTGCATCCGGTCCAGTTCATCTCGAAAAAGGATGCTGTTCGCGCTTGAATTGCCAAAGACCAGATGCGCAGAGGAATAGGGTTCGTCGGTCAACACAGACCTGATCATTGCGTAAAGAGGCGTGATGCCGCTGCCCGCTCCGAAGAAATAATGGGTGCGGCGTTTCAAGCTTCCGGGGGTCAGGGTGAATTGGCCAAAAGGAGGCATGACTTCGACTGTGTCCCCTGCAGACAGAGTGTTGCCGATATGGTTTGACACGGTCCCACCTCTGACGCGTTTGACAGTGATGCGCAGCGGTGATCCCGGTGGGTTCGAGATGGTGTAACTGCGTCTGTGCTCCTCACCCGCGAACCGGAACCGGACGGTCAGATGTTGCCCGGCCGGCCATTGAAACTGATCGGCCAGGGCGGGAGGGACGTCAAAGGTGACACTGGTCGCGGCTCCTTCTATTTCCTTGCGGATGTCCGTCACGGTCAAAGTGTGAAAGTCGCGTTGCATGGGAATATTCCGTTACCGGTAATCGTAGGTCGTGGTCAAAGAGTGGATCACTGTCCCGCCAAGATACGGGGCAAAAACAAACTCATCCGTCTGGCGCATTGTGTCGGAGTGGCCCTGCCAATCGTAATCGACACGTGTCACGGCGGTAACATGCGAAACGCCATCCTCAACTCTTGACGAAATCTCGGGGATAGATCGTCGGGTTTCCCTGTACTCCTCCAGCGCATTCACAATCTCGGTGTCTTCGGTCTCGGCGTCATCCGCGACCCGGTAGGTGAAGACGTCGTCCTTTTGCCCCATACCGTATTTCATGACGATCCGGTGCGTGGCATCGGGGTGCCAGTCGCTCCAGGTGGCCAGCAGGCTTTGTTCGTCCTCAGCCTGTAGGATGCGCGCAGCAACGTCTTCGGGCGCGTCTGCCTGCGCGGTCAGCGCCAAAACCAACGCAAGCGCAACACCGATCAGCGTGGCTTGAGCCGGTTTCATCGCGCGTCCCCGTCACGGTCTTGCATGCAGCTCAACACCGCTTTCTGATGTTGGGTAATTGGGCTTTCTCCGACTCCGGCGGGACCGATTTCAAGGTAAGGGCTTTTCAGAGATTTCTGTTGTTGTTCACAGGCGTACACGTCCTCGGCCGTGAAATCGCCAGAGGCCATTGGGTCGTCCGCGCCGGTGGCATCGTCCCCTTGGTACTTCGCACCGCCAAAATCTTTCCAGAAGCCCCAGCTTTTCCATTGCTGCTTCTGAAATGCCCAATCCGATACGTTGGCCAGTTTTGTCCGGTTTTCGACCCGCGTTAGGTCGGGGGCCAGCGGCGTGATCATGAACAGGTTCCAGCTTTCCTCACTGGCACCGATGCCAATGCCGGGAAACAGCATCGGGACCCAGGCTCCGACATGGGGTTCTGGGATCGTGCGCGGCATCGGCAGGTTGGCTTCGTGGTTCTTCGTATAGGCTTCTGAGGGTGGCTCCCAAAAGTGGTAATGCGGCCCCTTCCAGCCATACTCGGCCTTGGCATGATCATACATGTGCAGCGTGTTCGAGTGCAGATGGCTCAGGTGGTAGACGTCGATGTAATTCTCGACGACGATCTTCCAGTTGGCCTTGATCTCATAGGTATTCCGGCCTTCGGTGTATTCCACCAGTTCTTCGGGTTTGTGCGGTCCAAGGAAGGGGTCCACCCCTCCGAACCATTCGGCAAGGGTGGGCGCATCCGGATCGGGATGCACAAACAGCATACCCCGCCAGACGTCGACGCTGGCCGGTTTGAGTCCAAGACAGGATTTGTCGACACCGTTTGGAAACTCGGTCGCTTCATCAGGAACCGAGATCAGGTTGCCCTCCAGATCATAGGTCCAGTCGTGATACGGGCAGGTCAGGGCTTTCTGCGTCTTGCCGACCGCGCGGATCAGTTGGGTGCCCCTGTGACGGCAAATGTTGTGAAACGCGCGCAGGCGGTGGTCGCGGCCCATCACAATGAACAGGTTGTTCAGGCCCGCCTGAACTGACAGGTAGTGCCCCGGCCCCTCGATATCCTCGACCAAGCCGGCAAACCGCCAGGTGCGTGAGAAGATCAGATGCTGTTCCCTGTCGAACCAGTCCTGAGAGGTGTAGGCGTCAACCGGCAGATGGTGATACATTTTGGTCATCAAGGCACCTCAGGCAAGAAGATGGGCATATTGGGGAAACAGGCTGGCGGCAATCATCATCAAACCCAGCACAGCCCAGAGGCAGACAATGGCCCAGTACAGAATGGGGTCATCATCCCGGTTTATCTCAAACACCAGAAAGGCTTGCCCGTTCATGATCGTCGGCACGATCCACCAAACAAAGAGCAACCCCCAGACCCAGTAGATTCCAAGCACCGTGGCCACCAGAAGGATGGGTAACGCAATGTAGTTCGCGGTTCTGGCAGGGCTCATTGCGTCGTCTCCAAAACCGAGGCTAACAGCGTGGCGGCCTGTTTCAACTCGGCACGCCATGCTTCGGGCGGATTCAGCGGGGACAGGGCATCCATACTCACAAAGATCGCCGAGATACCCTGGGTCACAGCCCGAATACGTGTGTCCGGTGCCGAAGGGGCTGCGCGCCTGAGGATGGCTTCGATCACATCAAAGAAGTCCGTGAGACTGTCCATCAAGCCCTGCCGCAGGTCCGGCCGGTCCGGAACCGCCGTCACCAGTGCCTGATAAGCAAGCATCAAACGCGGATCGGTCCCGCCATCTTGTGAAAACAACGCATTTACAAGGTCCGAAGGGGATGCCTCAGCCGGAGGCGCCTGACGCAATCCTTCCAGTGAATCTGCGAAGCCAGCGATGGTGTGGTCGGCCAAGGCGCTGACCATTTCGTCCTTATTTCCAAGGTAGTGACGCAGAAGCGGGCGCTTGACGCCAGCTAACTCTGCAATTCGCTGCTGGGTCGCGCCTTCAAGCCCGAACCGCGCCACGCATGTAAGGTAAGCATCTAGGATCTCATGTGATCTTTGGTCTTTCAGAGAGGGTCTTGGCATTTACATCCCATAAACTGACACCAATGACAAATAACGCTCAGCCTTATTTTGTCAATAGTGACAATTTACTTTTTCAGATCTTAACCCGGAACCATTTCTCCGACCATCAAAACCCGACCAATAGTAACGGCTCGGTTTTGTTTAATTGGCGCGAAACTTGATAGGCTGACACATCATTTCAGCAATTTTGAAGCGAGTGGCGGTATCTTCCGCCTGGTGCAAGCAACTGCGAAACAAGTCTGAGATAAACTTAGACAGATTCACTTGGCCGGGTTTAACGCCACCCCCTGGCCGGAAATCGTACTGTCGAAGACAGTCAGACTTTCAAAATCTGACCGTCTGCAAGACTTGGATTGTCGTGTTCTCGGCTTAATACGCTCATGAATAGTTTGGTGATGCGTGTTGGCGCGGGTTGCCTGCGGGTCACAGCCGCAAAACGCGTGCGATACTGAGTTTCGCCGGGCAAAACCTTCTTCATCATTTTCTGGTCGACAAATTGCTGGGCCAGGTGGTCGGGCAGATACCCAAGATACCGGCCGGACAGGATCAAAACAGCAAGAGCCTGTTCGCTTTGAACCTTTGCCGCGCGTTTTAGTCCCAGTTGCTGACCAACGATAAGATTTGGGGAGTTCACGCTGAGGCCCGCATAGTTGAACTTGCGCAGCTCGTCCATGTCCAGATCGGCATCTGAGCGATCAAACAAGGGGTGTTCATTGCTGCAATACAGGAACATGTCCTCTCCATACAGCGGGACATAATCAAGACTGGCAGAGGGACGGTGCAACGCAATGATCCCGATGTCCAGATGTCCGGTAATGACCATGGTTTCGATCACGTTGGGCGGTTCCACCGAAAGTTCGATTTGAACGGCGGGCGCGGCCTCGTTGAACTTGTGGATCGAACGGGCCAACCGTGCCTCTGGGTTCGAGGTGCATTGATCGAACAATGCGACCCGAATGGTTCCCGCCAATTGCTCTTTGATCTCGTTCACTTCGGTTCGAAACTGCGAAACGGAAATCAGCAGGTCTTCGGCGGCGCGTAGGACTTTTTGTCCGTCTTCGGTCAGCGAGAAGCCGGAAGGCCCGCGATTGCAGAGCTTCAGATCTAGACGCAGCTCCAGGTCCGAGATGTGTTTGGAAATCGTCGATTTTCCGATGTTCAACTCAACCTCGGCAGCCGAAAGCCCGCCGCTTTCAACAACGGTTTTAAACACCCGCAAAAGCCGGATATCGGCGTCGCCTATTCGTATGGTCAGTGTGTCGAGCTTCATTCTGCAAGTTCGATATATGTGAAACCTATCGCGCAAAGTTTAGCAACGAAGAAACACTTTGCGCAAGCTAGGTATTCCGCGCCGAGGCAGAATCGGACTGGCCAACTCTCCCCTGGTCAGCGCGCACCTCGAAATCTGAAAATGGGAGGAAATCCATGTCATTTATCAAAAAGCTTGGCACCATCACCGCTGCAGTATCCGTAGCGGCACTGATGGCCGCAGGCGCAGCCGACGCGAAAAACTTCAAAATTGCGGTCGGTGACAGTGCAGGCAGCGCACAGGAAGTTCTTGGAATTGCATTTGTCAAAGCGCTCGAAGAGAAATCGGGTGGCGAGCATACTGCAACCCTGTTTCTGAACGGTCAGCTGGGCTCTGAACAGGATACTGTCAACGAAGCCGCCATCGGCACGCTGGATATGTCGCTGCTGGCGATCAACAACATCACACCCTTCTCGCCTTCGGTGGGCGTATTCACGCTGCCTTACGTGATCCTCAGCCTGGAAGACGCTGAGAAGCTGACCCAGGGTCCAATCGGTCAGGAACTGGTTGAAAACACGATCCGCGATGCGGGCGTGCGCATCATTGGCTGGACCTATACCGGTTTCCGCCGCCTGACCAACTCGAAAAAGCCGGTCAGCTCGGTTGCCGACCTGCAGGATCTGATCATCCGCGTTCCCAAGAACGAGATCATGATCGAAACCTACAAGTCCTGGGGCATCAACCCGACCCCGATGGCATGGTCAGAGACCTTCACCGGTCTGCAGACCAAGGTTGTCGACGGCCAGGACAACCCATACCTGACCATCAACGCAATGAAATTCTACGAGGTACAGAACCACGTAACCAATCTGCGTTACATTTTCTCGATCGAACCGCTGATCATTTCCGAAGCTGTCTTCCAGGATCTGTCCGAAGAAGAACAACAGATGATCTTGGAAGCAGGACAAGAGGCAACTCTGGCCTCGGCTCAGTTCCTTCGTGATTCAGAAGCGGCCATCAAAGAAGAGCTGACCGCCAAGGGCATGGAAATCATCGATCCTGAAAACGACGAAGCCGAGTTCATTGAATTGGCAACCGGTGCCGTATGGCCGCAGTTCTACGAGTCTATCGGTGGTGTCGAAAAGCTGAACGCAGTTCTCGAAGCCATCGGCCGCGACCCGGTCCAGCAGTAATCGCCGCAGAGCGATGCAGGGAAGAGCGTTACGGCGCTCTTCTCATCTCAGGGAGGAGGGAAACCACATGTTCTGGAAATTTCTGGACAATATAGAAAGCGTGATCTGCCGGATTTTGTTGTCCGGTTTCGTCTGCCTTTTGTTCGTACAGATCGTCGCGCGCGAAGTTTTCGGCTTTTCGATCAGCTGGATCGAGGAACTGTCGGTCTACATGTTCGTCTGGTTCGTCTATTTCGGTGCCAGCTACGCTGCATTAAAGGGCGCGCATAACCGCGTGACGTTCCAGTTCAAGTTCCTGCCTGACGGCGCGATCAAGTACATCGAAGCCTTTGCCGATCTCTTCTGGCTCTTCTTCAATGTCTATTTCCTGTATCTGGCGACGGACTTCGTCTTCAACAAGATGAACAAGTTCTGGAAGTCCCAGACGTTGGGCATCGAGATGAAGTACATCTACATGGTGCTGCCCATCGCCTTTGCGCTGATGACCTTCCGCATCATTCAGGTGAATTACCGCCGCCTGATTAAGGGCGAAGAAATTCACGACCCCGATCAGATCGACCTCGACGAAATCAAAGCTGCGACCGAAGCAGCCAAGAACGACTAAGGGCAGGGAGGACACGTTATGGAATCCGAAATCGTTACAATTCTGTTTGGCTCATTCCTGCTTTTGCTGCTGATTGGTGCTCCGATCACTGTGGCTCTGGGTGTGGCATCGCTGTTTTCGTTCCTGTATCTGGGCGAAAACCCCATCAAATTCGTGCAGATCGCCTTTACCTCGGTCGGGGCCTTCCCGCTGATGGCGCTGCCCGCCTTTATTCTGGCGGGGGCCTTGATGGAGGCCGCCGGTATCTCAAAACGGCTAATCAATGTCGCTGAAAGTCTGGCCGGTCCGTTCACCGGTGGCATCTCGGCGGCAACTGTCATGGCCTGTCTGTTTTTCGGAGCCATCTCGGGTTCGGGCCCGGCAACAACCGCGGCGGTGGGGATGCTGATGATCCCTGCAATGATCAACCGCGGATATGAGCGCGGCTATGCCTCGGCGATCACTGCGTCTTCTGGCGGCCTCGGGATTATCATTCCTCCCTCCATCCCGATGGTGATCTTCGGCATTGCCGCGCTCGGCATGGCACCTCCGCCTGAAGCGGTCGAGAAATTCGGCACCTTCCAGTCGGTCTCGATCTCCAAACTGTTCATCGCGGGCTTTGTTCCGGCCTTCCTGATCGCCACCAGCCTGTTGATCCTGAACTTCTTCATGTCGAAAAAGCGCGGCTACAAAGGTTCAGCCGAGGGATGGTCCATCCGTAACGTGTTCTGTGAAATGTACCGCGGATTCTGGTCGCTCATGGCGCCGCTGGTGATCTTGGGCGGTATCTACACGGGCTTCTTCACCCCGACCGAGGCCGCAATTGTCGCGATCTTCTACACGCTGGTGGTGGGCGTGGTGATCTACCGTGAACTGACGTGGCAGACTCTGTTCCAGTCGCTTGAGGCCACAACATGGTTGACCGGCCGGGTTCTGCTGATCCTGTTCACCGCCACCGTGTTTGGCCGCCTGTTGGTCGAGAACCAGATCCCGGCAATCATCGCAGACTCGATGCTCAGCTTTACCGACAACCTCTATGTGATCTGGGCGCTGATCATCTTCTTCCTGCTGTTCGTCGGCATGTTCATGGAGACGCTGGCCACCATCCTGATCCTCGTTCCGGTGATGCTGCCGGTGGCCTACTCGGTGGGTATCGACCCGATCCACTTTGGTGTGGTTATGGTCTGTACCCTTGGCATTGGCTTCCAGACCCCGCCGCTGGGTGAGAACCTGTTCATTGCCTCGGGGATTTCGAACATCTCGATCGAACAGATTTCGCTGCGGGCTCTCCCGTTCGCTGCAGCCAACACGATTGCGATCTTCATCATCGCCTTCTTCCCTGAACTGTCGCTGTGGCTGCCACGGCTGTTGGGCTACTGACCCGGAAAGGATGACGACATGAAACAACTGGTCACCAACATCCTGTTTGCCACCGACTTGTCGGCGAACTCACCCCACGCCTTGCGCCATGCCGCCAGCATCGCGCAGGCGACCGGAGCGCAGATCCACGTTCTGCACGTCAACGAGCCGCTTTCAGATGACGCCAAAATCACGATGGAGATGTTCATTCTGAACGAGGAAACCCGCAAAACCGCGCTGTCGCGCCGCCACGAGATGGTGCGCCAAGTGTTGGCCGAACGGCAGGCCAAGTTCTGGGCCAGTTTTCAAGGTGATGATGCCAAAATCCGCGAACAGGTGACCTCGGTCGAGGTCACCGACGGCCACCCGGCCGAAGTGATCCTACGTCGCTCGGTCGAGATGGGCTGTGATCTGATCGTACTGGGCGCGCATGACCACGGTTTTTCACACACCTTCCTGGGCACAGTCGCGAAACGCGTTTTGCGGCGGTCCAAGATCCCGACACTGATCGTTCCGAACCCGGACGAAGCATAACAACCCCCATTAGAAGGAAAAACAAAATGAGCAAGACCCTGACTGCACAGGACCTGGCCGACACGTTCGACGCGTTCAACCGTCATGACATCGACGGTGTGATGACCCACTTTGCCGATGATTGCGTGTTCTACACCGTGGCCGGAGATGAGAAATACGGCAACAAGGTTGAAGGTGCCGAAGCCATCGCCACCGCCTTCTCGGGCGTGTGGGCTGGCATGAAGGATGCCCATTGGGATCACCACAGCCACTTCGTGCATGGTGACAGGGCCGTTTCGGAATGGACCTTTTCCGGCACTGACGCCAACGGCATGCGGATTGAGGCCGAAGGCGCCGATCTGTTCACCGTGCGTGACGGAAAAATCATCGTGAAACAGGCGCTTCGCAAAACGCGCCCAATGTTCAAAGCCTGATCCGCCGCCCTGCGCACAGCTTCGGAGAAAAACAAGAATGGTGGACAACAGCATCCCGCGTCACTGGCCCAAGGCCAGCTATGATCCCAAGTACGACCCCATCATAGATGCTGGCCCGGGTCACAATCGCGACCACGCGCCAACTTACTGGGTTGGCACCGCAGGCACTCCGCCCGTGGATGATGGCCCGGTGTCCAGCGACATGGACGCCGACGTCGTTGTCATCGGTTCGGGTTATACCGGCTTATCGACCGCCATTCATTTGGCAAAGGAACATGGCATTCAGGCTGTGGTTCTGGAGGCAAATACCGTGGCCTGGGGCTGTTCGACTCGCAATGGCGGGCAGGCCCAGATTTCCTCCGGGCGTCTGAAACGCTCGCAGTGGATCGAGCGGTGGGGCATGGATGTCGCCAAAGGCATGCACGCAGAGGTGACCGAGGCCTTTGAATTGTTCAATGATCTGATCGCGTCGGACGATATCGACTGCGACCCGCAGACGGGTGGGCACTACTATATTGCCCATCGGGACAAGGTGATGCCGTCGCTCAAGAAAGAGAGCAAACTGCTGAACGATGTGTTTGGCTACGACTCCCGCATCATCTACCGCGATGAGCTGCATGAAAGCCACGTCCGTGACATGGAGGCAGCAGGTGCCATGTGGGAGCCTGATGGCACCTGTATCCACGCCGGTAAACTGGCTTTTGGCTATGTCAACATGGCCCGCCGTTTGGGCGTGAAAATCCACACCGGAAGCCCGGTGATGGGGTGGGAGACCAAAGGCGGTGTTCACCATCTGCGCACACCGGGGGGCATTGTCCGGGCAAAGACCGTGGCTCTGGCGACTGCGGGTTACACACCGCCTGGCTTGAACAACCGGACCAAACATCGCTTGATGCCGATCCTTTCAAACTCGATGGTCACCCGGCCCTTGACCCAGTCGGAATTGGACGAGTGTGGGATCCAGACCAAGTCGCCCCTGACCGATACCCGCACATTGCGACACTACTATCGACTGTTGCCGGATAACAGGATGCAAATCGGCAGCCGCAGTGCGGTGACAGGGCGGGATGCTGAAAACAACAAGCACTTGGAACTGCTGAAAAAGGGTCTAGCCCGCAAGTTCCCGGCGCTGGAAGACATCAACCTCGACTACTCTTGGTGGGGGTGGGTCGACGTCAGCCACGACATGATGCCACGCATCTTCCAGCCAGATCCCGATCAACGCGTGTTCTACGCCATGGGGTATGGCGGTAATGGCGTGATGTATTCAGCTCAGGCCGGACGGCGCATGGCGCAGCTGGTAGCCGGCGAAAAGGACAAGGCATTTGACCTGCCGATTTTTACGTCCCCGCTGCCCAGCCACGGTATCCTCACACCTTTCCGCCGATTGGGCCAGCGCATGGCTTATGTCGGCTATTATCTCAGAGACGAAATTCTCTAACTCACCAACGCTTTGACGACTCAAACAAGGACACACACAGATGAAGATGACGACAGAAGAGGCCTTTGTTAAGGTTCTGCAGCTGCACGGGATTGAGCATGCCTTTGGCATTATCGGTTCGGCGATGATGCCGATCTCGGATATTTTCGGGAAAGCCGGCATCACGTTCTGGGATTGCGCGCATG